>CACZPG010000232.1 GCA_902782965.1 uncultured Lachnospiraceae bacterium | reverse complement strand
TATCATGAAATACAAGAGCGTCACTCCCCTCGAGGAATGCATCATTTATCTGATAAGGCATCATCTTGGCCAGCGTCTCTTCCTTCTGCTTCTGATAAGCAGGGTTGTTGAAGAATTCCATATCTACCCATGTATCGGTATAGATGATATTCATCTTCTTTGCATAGGATGAAGCCTCCTCCATAGTCATGGTAGGATCAAGCTCAACATAGTGGCCTGTTGCCTTAGCTGCCTCGTAGAAATCTTCTCCACATACAGTATTATTTACAAGCGGTGTCAATCCATAAAGTGTACCCTTCTTCATCTTTGCGAAGAATTCAACAAGTGAATTGAATACATTATTCTTAGCACCGATATACATGAAGTTAACATCAAGGCTGCCGAACTTTTCGATAACGGTAAGAGCATCAGCCAGTATCTGGCAAGGATGATAGGAGCTGTCACAGCCATTTATGAAAGGAACTGTAACATTATCTCCAAAAAGCTCTACTGTCTCATCCTTAACAAGACGTGCCATGATAATATCTACATTTCTGCATACATATCTGATCTCAGAAACGGGCTCGCCGAGAACGAAATTTGAATCCTCCCAGAGCTGGTTGAAATAATGTCCGCCAAGCTCGGTAATTCCTGTTGCGAATGAAAGGAAGGTTCTGGTTGAAGTCTTCTCGAAAAGTGAATAAAGCTTCTTGCCCTCAAGACTGTGAGCATACTTTCCCGGATCCTTCTTCATATCCTGTGCTATCTCAAGTATCTCCATCAGCTCTTCTGCTGAAAAGTTGGAGAAATTAAGCATATTTTTCATATTATATACCTCTGATCATCTTATTTAAGGTAAGCAGCCAGCTTATCTGCCATATCAGTTTTCTCCCAGGGAACATCGATATCTGTTCTTCCGAAATGTCCATAAGCAGCAGTCTGCTTGTAGATCGGACGACGAAGATCCAGCATCTTGATAATTCCAGCAGTACGAAGGTCGAAGTTATCTCTGACGATCTCAACGATCTTCTCATCTGAAAGCTTTCCTGTGCCAAATGTATCTACCATTATAGATGTAGGCTTTGCAACACCGATTGCGTATGAAAGCTGTATCTCACACTTATCAGCAAGTCCCGAAGCTACTACATTCTTAGCAACATATCTTGCAGCATAGGAAGCTGAACGATCCACCTTTGTAGGATCCTTTCCTGAGAATGCACCACCGCCATGACGGGCATAACCACCATAAGTATCTACGATGATCTTACGTCCTGTAAGACCTGAGTCACCATTAGGACCACCTATAACGAAACGTCCTGTAGGATTAATGAAATACTTAGTATTCTCGTCAATCATATCTGCAGGAAGAACCGGTTCGAATACATACTTCTTAATATCAGCATGAATCTGCTCCTGAGTAACATCCTCACTATGCTGAGTGGAAAGAACCACAGTATCAATTCTGAAAGGTTTTCCTTCTTCATCATACTCTATTGTTACCTGAGTTTTTCCGTCAGGTCTTAAATATCCAAGAGTTCCATTCTTTCTGACTTCAGTAAGCTTAAGGGCCAGCTTATGAGCAAGCGAAATCGGGTATGGCATAAGCTCAGGAGTTTCATTGGTAGCATAACCAAACATGAGGCCCTGATCTCCGGCTCCGATTGCTTCAATCTCCTCGTCTGACATCTGATTCTCTCTTGCCTCAAGAGCCTTATTAACTCCCATTGCAATGTCAGCAGACTGTTCATCAATTGCAGTAATTACTCCACAGGTATCGCAGTCAAAACCATACTTAGCTCTGTCATAACCTATTTCTCTTACTGTTTCTCTTACAATCTTCTGAATATCCACATATGCTTCTGTTGTTATTTCACCCATTACAAGTACAAGTCCTGTGGTACAGGTGGTCTCACAAGCAACACGGCTGTTAGGATCCTGTCTGATAAGTTCATCAAGAACAGCATCCGATATCTGGTCACAAATCTTATCCGGATGTCCTTCAGTTACGGACTCGGAAGTAAAAAATCTCTTTTCCATTTTTCCTCCATTTAATTAAATATAAAAAATTATGTTTTACATTGTAAAGAAGGTAATCTTTACAACCTTTCCATTCTTTACCTCAAAGGAACTGTAAGCAACACTTCCAAGAGATTTAGTTCTCTTATATCTTATTCTTCTCTGGCTGATATTACTCTTGAGAGTCGAATAAGTTATTTTATCCTCACCCTTCTTACCATTTCTTTTATCAAACCAGCCATCATAATACTTACAATTCTTGGCTACAGGAATAGTCATCTTCTTTCCGACTTTTTTCTGATTATTACCATACAGAATTCCTTCATTTGTGATTTTAATTGTCATCTTCTTTTTCTTTATAGAGAATTTAGTACAGTAATCCGGCATAAACCAATACTTGCCATCTTTAATCTTCGATTTTGCCTCAACCTCTCTGTTTATTACAGCAACTGACACAAGAAGAATTACAAATGCCATGATAAAGGATATAAGCCTAACATGTTTTTTCATTTGAACCTTTCCACCTCCTTAATATGAAAAAACCGGCTGTGAGCACAGCCGGATTTGAGTTACATGATGATATTCAAATCCCCTTATTGCTCACGTTTATAAATATTTACGTGCTCAGGCTGGCACCTTCGTGCGAATATCGCTATCGGGTTGCCGTGGCTTCAACGTTCCTTGTAACTCCACCACTCTTAATAAGAGATAACTAACTTCTAATAAATTACAACATATACACCCCTCTGTCAACAAAGAAATGTTACTATTCACGGTACAATTTCCGGCAGCTGTTTTTCAGGATATTTGATGTACTGTAATAGCAACAAATCTTTGCATTTGCATTCTATCTGTAATATACTGTATGTGTTTAACCTAATGAAATAGAAATGGGGGTCCTGATTATGATCAAAGATGATTGTATATTCTGCAAACTGGCTAATGGAGTTTTTCCAACAAATAAAATATATGAAGATGATGATTTCACGGTAATTCTTGATGCAAGCCCGGCTAATAAAGGTCACAGCCTGATAATTCCTAAGCAACATTATGACTGTCTTTTCAGACTTGACGATGATATTGCCGCTAAAGTAATGCCTCTTGCAAAGAAAATCGGCGCAGCAATTAAAGCTGAGGTCGGTGCCGATGGAATAAATGTTGTCCAGAATAATGGAATTGCTGCCGGTCAGACTGTATTCCATTTCCATACACACGTCATTCCAAGATACGAAAATGATGGTTGCGGAATTGGCTGGCCACAGAACGAACCTGATGCCGACGAACAGAAGGAACTTGCTGAGAAACTTGCTCAGAGAATATCAGATAACTAATTGAATATGGAGGACAAAAGGATGGCATATTCAGCAGAAAAGAAAGATTATAAAGGAAAAGAGGTCGTAGAGCTTAAGGCCGGCAGATACACCGCCGTGATTGCTCCGTTCCTCGGAAGCAATATCCTCACTATGAAAGATGTTGAAAATGATATCAATTTCTTCAGATATGACGAAGCTCTTTCCATAGATGAATTAAAAGCAAGTCCTGAAGTTTATGGTTTCCCTACTCTTCTATATGCTAACAGGCTTAAAGACGGCATCCTGAAAACCAGTGATGCTGAGTATCATTTTCCAATCACCTGTAAGGAAGAGAACACTTCTCTTCATGGTTTTCTTCATAAGAGAGAGCATACTATAGTAGAGGCTTATTCCTCCAATAATACATCTATATGTAAGACCAAATATGTATACGACGAGAGCGATCCTTTCTTCGAAACATTTCCGGTAAGTTTTAAAGCAGAATTTGAATTCAAGCTTACTGATGAAGGAATGTTCTACAATGTTACTATTACGAACACTTCCGATAAACAGCTTCCTTATGGAATCTGTAACCATACGACAATTAATGGACCATTTACTTCCAACGGAGATCCTCTTCAGACAAGAATCTTCGTGACCATAGGTGATAAATGGCCTCTCAACCAGAGAAATCTTCCTACCTGTGATTTCGTTACACTCGATAATCACGATAGACAATACCTTACAGGATCAATGATACCTGTAAAACATATCATCAATAATGATGTATACAACTGCGAGACCTACGATGTTGACGGACTCCCATTCAGAGGAGCCATAATCACAGATCTCGAAACCGGAAACGAAATCAGGTATGAAGTTGATGACAACTTCAAATTCTGGGTACTCTGGAACGATGGCGGTGAGAAAGGATATTTCTGTCCTGAACCATCAACCTGGATGATAGATGCCCCGAACCTTCCTCTTCCAGGTGAAGAATCCGGTTATGAAGAACTTTCTCCAGGCAAGAGCAAGACCGTATACGAACATATATACAGTAATATAAATTAAGTAGTACCTTTCACAGAAATCCATAAATCACACTGAACATCCGCATACAGACATGGCAGTGAAGTAACTCATCGCCATGTCTGTATTTTGTTTTGTATGACGGGAGGCCGAGTTTTCAAATTTACAATAAATAAATCAACAAATAAGATATGCAACTATTAACCATAGGAAACATTGAAATAATATTAAGGAG
>CACZPG010000231.1 GCA_902782965.1 uncultured Lachnospiraceae bacterium | reverse complement strand
GATAAATATGAACCCAGGCTCTTCATACACGGACATGTACATCTTAATTACGGACGAGAACATAAGAGAGAAGATGTATATAATAAGACCAGAGTAATAAACGCATTTGAGAAATATATTGTTGAGATATAGATTGACTAATTATGGGAGGATAGTATGGATTCATTCTTGGAATTTACGAAGATGTCAGACAAATATGTTGAAATGCTTGATAGAAAAGACAGAATAGACCAGTCACTGTATTCGAAGTACGATGTTAAGCGAGGACTCAGAGATTCTGATGGCCGTGGTGTTCTGACAGGTCTTACTGAAATATCGGATGTATCCGGTTTCAGGGTTGAGGGTGATGAGAGAGTTCCCATTCCCGGTGAATTATTCTATCAGGGATATGATATCAGAGAACTTGTCAAAGGCTTCCACGGAAGCAAACATGGTTTTGAAGAGACGATATTCCTCCTTATTTTCGGGGAGCTTCCTTCGGAGAATCAGCTGAAGGAATTCATGGATATTCTCGGACATATGAGACCGCTTCCTGATAATTTCAACAGAGATGTCATTATGAAGGCTCCAAGTCGTAATATAATGAATGTGCTTCAGAGATGTGTTCTGACGCTTTATTCCTATGATGATGATCCGGACAGTATCAGTGTCGGACATGTACTTGCACAGTCCCTGAGTCTGATTGCAAGATTTCCGGTAATCGCTTCTTATGGTTATCAGAGCTACAGGCATAAATTCATGGATTCAAGTCTGATAATCCACAGACCGAAGCCGGAACTCTCTACAGCAGAGAATATTCTGAGACTTCTCAGACCTGATCCGTCCTTTACCGAACTGGAGGCGCAGGTGCTGGATATATGTCTTGTACTTCATGCAGAGCATGGTGGTGGTAATAACTCATCCTTCACCACACATGTTATAACTACAACGGGTACGGATACCTATTCGACAGTAGCAGGCTCTCTTGGTTCTCTGAAGGGACCACGACATGGTGGTGCCAACCTGAAGGTTCAGCAGATGATGGCTGATATGAAGGCGAATGTGGAAGATACAGAGAGTGATGCACAGATCAAAGCCTATCTGACGAAGATACTCAATAAGAAGGCCTTTGACGGTGCCGGCCTTATATATGGAATGGGTCATGCTATTTATACTATTTCGGATCCGAGAGCAGAGATACTTAAGGAAGCTGCACGTAAACTTTCGGAAGCAGAAGGCTTCGTGAAGGAATTCGAATTGTATGACAGAGTAGAGGGAATTGCAAAAGAACTTATAACAAAGAACAGAAATGTACATAAACCTGTGTGTGCTAATGTGGACTTCTACAGTGGATTTGTTTATTCGGTACTTAAGATTCCGGTAGAACTTTTCACCCCTATGTTTGCTATAGCACGTATGGCCGGTTGGTCAGCGCACAGAATTGAAGAACTTGCTAATCATGGAAAGATTATCAGACCTGCATATAAGTATGTGGGTACACATAAAGAATACTTACCACTTGATGAAAGAAACTGGTAGGAAGGAAAATTATGGATATTTTAGACATTTTGCAGCTCTTCGGAGGAATAGGCCTGTTCCTCTTCGGAATGAGCAATATGAGTTCTTCTCTTGAGAAGCTGACCGGTTCCGGTCTTGAAAGGCTTCTTGAAAAAGTGACCACCAGCAAGAAGAAGAGAGTCGGAAAGCTGAAGGGCTGGGGCTTCGGAGCAGGTGTTACTGCCATAATCCAGAGCTCGGCTGCCACAACTATAATGCTTGTAGGTTTTGTTAACGCAGGTATTATGAAGGTTGCTCAGGCTATGCCTGTAGTCTTCGGCTCAAATCTGGGAAGTACCGTAACAGCTCAAATTCTGCGTCTCGGTGATATAGGCGATGATAATATTGTGCTTCAGCTAATCAAGCCTTCATCCTTTGCCCCAATGCTTGTAGGTCTCGGAGCGTTTATTATAGTATTTGCAAAGAGTAAGAAGGCCAAGAATATAGCGGGAATAATGGTAGGTCTGGGAATGCTTTTCTATGGAATGACTCTTATGGAAAATGTATTTACCCCTCTCAGAGAATCTGAGAAATTCCAGTCCTTCTTTACCTCTTTTGAGAATCCGCTGATTGGTATACTGACGGGTATTGTCATTACAGTAATACTCCAGAGCTCTAATGCTTCTGTAGGTATTCTGCAGGCTTTATCGGCAACAGGAACCATTTCTTATGCGGTGGCAATTCCTATTATCATAGGTCAGAATATCGGAAAATGTTCCACCACGATCATGGGTGGAATCGGAGCCAATAAAACAGCGAAAAGACTGGTTGTTGGATATGTATTCTTCAATGTATTCGGAGCGGTGTTCTTCTCAGTAATAATATATCTGCTCCATTACACCGTTGGTCTTCCTTTTATGGATAATCTTGTAAACAGAGGAAGCATAGCTACAATACATCTTCTGTTTAATTTACTGACAAGTCTGATTCTTCTTCCGTTCTCAGAGAAGGTTTCTGATTTTACAGAGAAGGTTGTGGGTGGAGAACAGGTAAGTCCTGCGGATGTAGAACTTGCGAAGCTGGATGGCATGCTTCTCAATACTCCTACCATAGCTCTGGAGCAGTGTAGAGCACTTATCACCAAGATGGGTGAAGCCATACTTGATAATTACAGAATGGCTACTGACATGCTCTATCAGTACAGTGAAGATATACTGCCGCAGATGGAAGAGAATGAAAGCTTCATAGATAAATGTGAGACAGCTCTTTCTACTTACATAGTTCATATCGACAGGAAGCGTCTTACAAGTGATGATAAGCTTACAGTTAATGAAATTCTTAACAGTGTAGGTGATTTCGAGAGAATGGGCGACTATTGTATGAATATTGCATACGTGGCTCAGGATAAGAATGAGAAGGAAATACATTTCTCACCGAACGGTCACCGGGAGGTAGAAACAATAATCCAGGCTGTTAAGTATACATTAGAGACAGCCATCAATTCCTTCATTCAGGATGATATATATCTTGCAGTAAGAGTAGAACCTCTTTCCGAGGCGATTGATGAGCTGAAAGAAATAATCAAGTCTCACCATGTTCAGAGACTTCAGGATGGAATATGCAGTATTGAAGGTGGAGTATCACTGTTCGATCTGGTAAACAGTTTCGAAAGAATAGCTTCCCATGCTGCAAACGTATCTCTCCATGTTGCTAAGAAAATAAGAAGAGATGACGAGTTTGATGAAATGCATGGTCATACCAATGATATGCATGCTGAAGAATATAAAGCGCTCTACCATTATTATGAGTCGCAGTATATTGAGCCGATCATGACACCACTTCCGGTTACTGCAGAAGATATTCAGAAGGAAATGAAGAAGCAGAAGCCTGAGAAGGCAGCTAAGGCCGAGAAGGAAAAGGCCGAGAAGGAAAAGGCAGCAAAACAGAAAGCTGAGAAAGAAAAGGCCGAGAAGGAAAAAGCAGCAAGGCAGAAGGCCGAGAAAGAAAAGGCTGAGAAAGAAAAATCTGAAAATGAAAAGTCTGAGAAAGACAAGAAGAAAAAGAAGAACTAAAAAAATAAGTTGAAATATTAAGTATTAGGAGACGAAGAAAAATGGATAAATTTCAAGATAAATCCGGTATGGGTGGGATAACACAGGAAGAATTTACTTATGCGCAGGAAACAATTAAGAAGCTATCTGATTATTATGATGGAAAGGTAGTGGGTCAGCAGAATCTGAAATTTGCACTGGTATCATCAATTATCGCTGACGGACATATTCTTATTGAATCTGTTCCGGGACTTGCAAAAACTACAGCAGCCAAAACTATATCAGATGCCGTGAATGGTAAGTTCTCACGTATTCAGTGTACACCGGATCTTCTTCCGAGTGATATCATTGGAACACAGGTATATAATCAGTCTACAGGACAGTTCGATACAACCCTTGGTCCGGTATTTGCCAATTTCGTTCTCCTGGATGAGATTAACCGTTCAAGTGCCAAGACACAGAGTGCCATGCTTGAAGCTATGCAGGAGAGACAGGTTACAATAGGTGGAAGCACTTATACAATGCCGGGTGATGTATTTATAGTAATAGCTACACAGAACCCAATTGAGCAGGAAGGTACTTACCTTCTTTCAGAGGCTCAGACAGACCGATTCCTTATCAAGGAGAAAATCACATATCCGACACCTGATGAGGAAACAGAAATCCTTAACAGAATAGAAAGCGGAGCCATTAAGAGGACTCCTCCTGTACTTAATATCAAAGATATAGATAATCTTCAGTCTATAGCAGAGAAAATCTATGTAGATACAGCAATCAAGAAATATATTTCTTTCATAGTAGATGCAACAAGACACAGTGACAGAGTACTTCCACAGGAACTCAGCCGTTATGTGAAGATGGGAGCAAGCCCGAGAGCATCAATAGCATTTATGAAGATTGCCAAGGCTGTTGCGCTGATATACGGAAGAACATATGTTACTCCGGATGATGTCAAGCTGCTCCGTCATCAGGTGCTTCGTCACAGAGTTGAACTTACCTACGCTGCAATTGCAGATGGTGTTACTGAAGAGACGATTATCGATAAGATTGTGGGAGCTATTCAGACACCTTAGTAAATAATTATAGAATACTGAATCCGTCAGGGGATTAACTCACCTGCGGAGGAAGTGTGGAAGAAAAGGGTAGGAAATGGATTACGATTACCTGGCCAAGATAAAGGCTTCAATATCATTATATACACGTAAGAAAACTTCAAATGTACTGGATGGAGAGTTTGGTTCCATTTATCGTGGGCGAAGCTTCGATTTTGATGACTTGAGAGAGTATGTTTATGGTGACAGTGTCAAGGATATAGACTGGAAGTCATCCTCCAAGACCGGCCGCGTACTTATAAGGAGATATATAGCTGAGAAGAAGCATAATATTCTCTTCATATGTGATTCAGGCAGGAAATTCAAAGGTGATACTGATTCCGGAGAGCGTAAGGCTGATGTTGCCTTAAATGTATTCGGAACCATCAGTTACCTTATCAATAATCACGGTGATGATTATGCGCTTCTCACAAGTACGGATCAGGGATATGATTTCAGCTTCTTCAGATCCGGTAATCAGCATCTGGAGAACCTTCTGCTCAGATATGAGAAATGTCTGAAGGATGAAGAATCCAAACCTCTTAATGATACTCTTGAATATGTATCAGAGAATATCCGTAGAAAGATGATCATTTTCATTATCACTGATATGGATGGCGAATCCAAAATCAATGATAATCTTATGAAAAGACTGACTGTAAAGAATGATGTTCTGGTAGTGAATATTGAGGATGCATTTCTTACAGGTAACAGGCTGTTCGATCTGGACAAGGGCGGATATGAGAGAGAATTTCTGCTTAATGATAAGAAGCTTCATGCTGCAGAGGTGGAAGACAGAAATAAACGTCTGAAACGAACGAATGAAATATATAAGAGATATATGATCAGCCGTGTATCGGTAAGTAAAGAAGCTGAAGTGGTTGACAAAGTGGTTGAATTATTCGAGAAGCACAAGAATGTAGTGTAAGAATTCCTGCTCGATAGTTATATCGAATCAGGGTTTGTATAGAAGGAAATCAACATGGAAACAACAGTAGAATTACAGGCGCCTTTCCAGTATATGATAATCTGGCCGATTCTGGCCGTAATAATGCTTGCTGCAGCTATATTCCTGCAGGTTTATTTCCGCAAAAAGCTTGGGGACAGGCTTAAGAAGGAGAAGCAGATTAGGCTTAAGAAGATATCAGAAGCAACACTGGAAGGCAAGAAGAAGAAATATATAGGTGAGCTTGTCTATATTGAGAGAGATCTGATGAACAGACGTATTACCGTAAGACAGGCATATCAGAAGATGAGTCTGTGTATTAGAATGTTTGTCAGGGATGTGACAGGCATCAACGTTGAGAGATATACTCTTACGGAAATAAGAGCTGTTAATATTCCTCAGCTGACTAATCTGGTAAAAGAATATTATGAACCTGAGTTTGCGCGGGAGACAAGAATAGATGCCAGACAGTCTATACTCAAAACCAGAATGCTGATAGAAGGATGGAGGAAATAAGATGCATCTTATACATCCAAATGTACTTAAGATAGGATTGCCGGTGCTGGCAGTGATAATTATCTTAATGCATGTTCTGAAGTTGAAAATTAAATATAAGGGTGGTATTAAGGCAGCTAACACTTATTTCGTCAGAAACCTCGATACTTATAAAACCAGAAGAAAGCTTTATACGATTCTCTCAATCGTGATGGAAGTATGTATCGTAGCTACAGCGGCTGCATCGCTGGTTCTGGTTTCCAGACCGGCCAAGAAAGAAACTGTCAGCAACGGTACCAAGAAGAGAGATATCTTCCTCTGCATGGATGTATCGTACTCACTGTATGAGCTTAATTATGAACTGGTTGAAAGCCTTGAGGGGGTTGTAGATGGTCTGGACGGAGACCGTTTCGGAATATGTATTTACAATACCTCTTCGGTTCTCTATGTTCCAATGACAGATGATTATGATTTCGTCAAAGGCAAGCTGGAGGAGATTAAGGAATACTTCGTTCTTCAGAAGAAATATATGGATACTTACTACGATCCCAATACAGGATATGTAAAGTATGATTATGATAATTACGATGAATTCCAGGCACTTCAGGAACAGCTGGATTATTATGACGCAGGAACTCTGGTTAAGAATTACCAGAAGGGTAGTTCTCTTATCGGTGAAGGTCTGGCCTCCTGTATGTACAGTTTTCCGAGACTGGATGAGGAAGATAGAACCAGAATAATTATTATGTCAACCGATAATTCTCAGGAAGAACTTTCAAAACCTCTTGTAGAGCTGGATGAAGCAGCTCAGCTCTGTAAGAAGAATGACATTAAGATATTTGGTATTTTCCCTAACCAGGAAAACTGGAGCTGGATGAATACTACCGATTATCATGAAGATGAACAGGCTCTGAGTGCTGCAGTTCAGAGTACCGGCGGAAAATATTATAAGCAGAGCGAGTCTCTTTCGGTTCAGGATATTGTAAGAGATATAGAAAGAGAGGAAGCCCTCGAGGTTGAAGAGGTTACTATTACCAAGGTTAATGATCAGCCTCAGAAGGCTGTAGTGGTTCTGATGATTGTAGTTTGTCTAATGCTTGTTACGGGACTGGTGATAAAATTATGATAACGAAACCCATAATACCACTATTTATAGCGGCACCACTGCTTATAGCAGTATTTGTTGTTTATATAATATTTGTGGCTAGAAAAGATGAGAGAAAACTTCATAAGTTTTTCAGGATACTGTATGTATTTGTTATCCTTGCGCTTACATTTATCATTAATCTCAGGATAATGGATAAGAAATATGATTCAACGATTGAAATGAAGAATCTGGATGTTCTCTTCGTAGTTGATACAACTATCAGTATGTGGGCCGAGGATTATAACGGAAAGAATCCAAGGATGGATGGTGTCATGAAGGATGCCGAGTATATCATTGATGAGCTTTCCGGAAGTAATTTCGGACTTATCAGATTTGATAACAGAGGGCAGATCCTGGCGCCTTTCACTCAGGACCATGAGACTGTCAAGGATGCCTTTTCTACCATCCAGATGCCGGACAGATATTATGCTAAGGGAAGTTCCCTGAATAATTGCTATGATGATTTCAAAAGTCTGCTGGATTCCTCTAATCAGAAGGAAGGAAGAATGACTGTAGTCTTCTTCATCAG
>CACZPG010000230.1 GCA_902782965.1 uncultured Lachnospiraceae bacterium | reverse complement strand
GCTGTAAACCTTTTCAGCTCCTTCACCCAGCTTCTTGGAAAGCGGGAATACACCAATCTTTACAGGTGCGATTGCCGGATGGAAATGAAGCACCGTACGTACATCATTCTTCTCAGCATCAAGCACTTCTTCATCATATGCTTCACAAAGGAACGCAAGTGTTACACGGTCAGCACCAAGAGATGGTTCAACAACATAAGGAATATACTTCTCATGAGACTCATCATCGAAATATTCCATAGGCTCACCGGAAGTATTCTGATGCTGTGTAAGGTCATAATCTGTTCTTGAAGCAATTCCCCACAGCTCGCCCCAGTCGGTGAATGGGAATGCATATTCTATATCTGTTGTATGATCACTATAGAAGGAAAGCTCCTCAGGATCATGATCACGAAGTCTTAAATTCTCTTCTTTAATACCGAGAGACTTAAGCCATTCGAAGCAGAAGCTTCTCCAGTAATTAAACCACTCAGTCTGAGTACCCGGCTTACAGAAGAACTCCAGCTCCATCTGCTCGAACTCTCTGGTTCTGAAAGTGAAGTTACCCGGTGTAATCTCATTTCTGAAGGATTTACCGATCTGACCTATTCCGAAAGGAACCTTCTTACGGGAGGTTCTCTGAACATTCTTGAAATTAACGAATATACCCTGTGCTGTCTCAGGTCTCAGATATACAGTATTCTTAGCATCTTCTGTAACACCCTGGAAGGTTTTGAACATCAGATTGAACTGTCTGATACCTGTAAAATTATGCTTTCCACAGGATGGACATGGAACATTATGCTCTTCAATGAACTTCTCCATCTCTTCATTAGACCATCCGTCAACAGAAGAAGTAAGCTCAATACCATTCTCAGCAGCAAAGGCTTCAATAACCTGATCAGCTCTGAATCTCTCATGACATTCCTTACAATCCATAAGAGGATCTGAGAAGCTTCCGAGATGTCCGGACGCAACCCAGGTCTGAGGATTCATCAGAATAGCTGTATCTACACCTACATTATGAGGGCATTCCTGAATAAACTTCTTCCACCATGCCTTCTTAACATTATTCTTAAGCTCAACTCCGAGATTTCCGTAATCCCAGGTATTAGCGAGTCCACCATATATTTCTGAACCCGGATACACGAAACCTCTTGTCTTTGCAAGAGAAATAATCTTTTCCATTGTCTTATCCTGTTTATCCATAATTTCCACCTCGAAAATATTTAATATATAAAATTTATAATTTATCTCATATGATTATATGGGTGTCAAAATCACCTTTTACACCATTCCTCTAGTAATTATATGAATATACCAGAATTGCAGTACCTTCACCTGAAAGGTCAGCTGAATTATCACCGGTAATCTCGCCATATTTATTAACATAGAGAACATTTCCACCATTAATGATGATGTCAACATCAGTATCTGTAGTAAGCATCATGTAACTGTCACCCTCGATATCATCAAGAGTTACTGTTGAAGCCGTTGACGCATCAGTAAATGTAGCAACAGCATCGGTTTCAGACGCAGCAGCATCTGTAGAACTCTGAAGTTCCTTAATATCTTCCAGACTGTAGCCGGCGGCCGCAAGCTCTTCTTCAGAGATTTCCGTAGTATCAACGTATGCCTTAGCTTTAGGATGCTTTGCATTATCCTCATCAAAGATTCTGGAAACCTCAGATTTATTATACAGCGAAACTCCCATCGCAGTATTATTGAAATCATTATAGGTATCAATATCACTATACTGAATAGCTATCTTAACTGTTTCTCCATCATCTTTATATTCAATAAGGGTTACCTTGCTGGCACCTCTGGATTCATTATAGGTATCAATCTCGTTATTGATATATTTATCAAGTCCGTCAACACTGATATCATCCTCTTTGTAATTCTCACAGGATATTTCAGTTATGGAGCCATTCATACTAAGCTTGATCGTATCTTTAGAAATATCACCAATTGTAGAAGTGGTATTAACTGCAGGTTCATCCACTTCTTTATTATTATTCAGACCACAGGACATAAGCCCCATGCTCATCAATATACACATTATTCCAGTTATGTATTTCACATGTTTTCTCATCACATGACCCCTATTGTCAATATTTAAAACGCATGATATTCTATCACACTTATATAGGTAATGTCAAAGAACTTAATATATCAAGCGATTTAAAATGTCTGTCAGAATGAAGTTCGATGTATCTGGACGAAATTTCGGCCAGCTCCTCTGCCACATATACCGAAACATCAAAGCTGTATACTTCACTTAGATTTCTGCTGAGAATATACTGAATGGCATATTTAACATCTCCCGATACAGGCATCGGCCTTTTAACCCTGGAGCTGTTATTTCCCGAAAGAATATCTCCGGAAATGATTCCACCGTCCTCAAGACTTATATAATCAAGATTCTTATCGCTACCCGTCAGAACACATTTATTCATCTCAAGGCCAAGACCTTCTATATCCATAAGTTTGATCTCGAAAATCGACCTGATAAGTTCTAACGACTGTCTGCCGGCAAGGATAGCCTTAAATGTCACATACAGCAGATTCAGTTCATCCTTCCCGCCAACCCCCTCGGCAGTGAAATGTTCCGTAACTTCACAGGCATAGGAAGCATAGGTAACTGCTTCTATATCCCTGGACAGTTCCTGAAAGGTTTCTTTGATTTCACTACCCACAAGCGTGTAGGAAGTTCTTCCGGGACGGAGAATGAAGCTCCCCATTACAAACTTCTGACTGACAGCAGTAAACTGGGAATTCTTCCTTCTCGCACCATTAGCGAACACGGTGATTCTTCCCAGTTCAGAAGTCAGTATTACCAGCCTCTTATCATATTCTTTTAGAAGCGATGTATCCAGGACTATTCCATGGACGGTAATATTTTCATACATGTTATATGCCTTCTTACCAACCGACTATTTATATCCATACTCCTTAAGATAAGTACTCTTATCACGCCAGCCGGGTCTCACCTTTACCCAGAGTTTCAGATTAACCTTAATCTCCAGCAGATCCTCAATTTCTTTTCTGGCCTCAGATCCAATCTTCTTAAGCATGGAACCGTTCTTGCCGATTATGATACCCTTATGACTTTCCTTCTCACAGATAATCGTAGCATCAATATCTATAATACGACCGTCAGGCCGCTCCCGCATCTTATCTATCATTACCGCTATGCCATGAGGAATCTCCTTATCCAGATTTCTGAGACATTTCTCCCGAATATACTCCGCCGCTATTTCTCTTTCAGTCTCATCTGTAACAGTATCCTCATCGAAATACATAGGACCCACAGGAAGCGCATTGAATATACTCTGCATAAGAAGATCCAGATTATCTTCTTTCTTAGCCGATACATTCATCATGTTATCAAAATGTACCTGCTCATTATCAAACATATAAGAATCATAGAGTTCCTTAGTCTTCTCAATCACTTCTTCCTCTGCAGTATCAGATTTATTAATGACGAGAAATACCGGAAGGGAGTCAGGATTCTTCTTTCTGACATTTCTGATTGTTTTCCCGATCAGTTCGGCAATCATTCTCTCACCCGCTCCGATAAAGTTAGAGGGTTCGATTATCCACAGTATCATATCCGCTGTCTTCAGAGTATCCACGGCGCTGTCCAGCATGAATTCACCAAGCTTTGTTTCCGCCTTATTGATTCCCGGAGTATCAAGAAATACTATCTGACCTCTGTCATCTGTATAGACAGTCTGTATCATCTTCCTGGTAGTCTGGGCACGCCGGCTGACTGCAGCTATCTTCATACCTACCATATGATTCATAATAGTTGATTTGCCAACATTAGGTCTTCCGAGAATAGCCACAAAGCCGGATTTATATTCTTTATTATTATCTTCTGCCATTTATATTTCCTTATATATACCAATAATATATACTAATACAATTTAGTTACTTCCCCGAAGGAAGAAGCCGCCTCATTAATCTTATCCTCACCACCTACAGCACAGATAATTCCGCTGTCATTAAGTGTTCTGACATAAGGTGCAAGACTTCTGATTGTTTCCTGTGTACATGAAAGAACTTCATCACGGGACTTCTGCCTCTCCTCCTCCGTCAGACCGGTAATATATAGATTGAAGCCGAAATAGCCTTCCATCATCGGAGATATAGGAGCATCAGCCTTAGCTATAGTTCCTATTATATATTTCGTCATATCCCTGTCTGAACAGTCAAAGTTTTCCACATATTTATATGCATCCATATAAATCTGATAGGTTTCAAGAAGATTCGGATCTCTGTAAGAGGTCATTGATGTATATCCACTTCTTGTGAAGTCACACATTGCTCCATAGGCTCCACCGGTCACTCTGACATTCAGCCAGAGATAATCATAGGAGAATATTATCTGAAGAACATTAAGTGCTCCGTTAAACTCAAGTCCTGCTGCCTTATAATCTGCCGCAGCAGCAACATACTGAACCTTGGAAGAGGTTTTGAAGCCTTCGTTCTTTACAGACATGGCAACTTCCATCTCTTTATCTTCTACAGGCAGATCGGATATTGAAGCAAGCAGATCATATAGAGGTTCTTCCATAACCGACGGATTCTGTTTAGAAGTAAAGCTGATTATCAATGAATCCTTACGGAAAAGCAGCTTATATATTCTTTCAAGGTCTCTGGCCAGATCTTCATATACTTCTTCAAAATTTCTGTCCAGATTATCAATAAATCTGTAGAAATCAACTCCGTCCATCTTATCCATTATCTTCTGGGACTTGATGATATATGAAAGAGCTCTTCCACGGGAGGTTACATGACCGCCTTCTACAAGAGAATTCTTACCCTGAGCTTTAATATCAGATACAACCTCTCTGATTCTCTTCTTGTCAGTAATATGTGATGTAGTCAGTATTTCTTTAATCAGACCAATTCCGTCAGATACTCTGCCATCAAACACCTTGGCCTTAGCAGTGGCATAGGTAAAGATTCCTTTCTTGGTATCCATACATCCAAGGGTAAACAGAATTCCACCGGTTCTGAGATTGATTTCCGTAGACAGTTCATTATAAGAATGCTCATCGGTATCAACATATTTCAGAAGTTCAATAAGAAGCTCAGCCTTGCTCAGATCTTCAAAATCAAGATCATCAATCCTGAAGAAGAAATCCATATAAGTAATACCATTAGTGAAAATATCACTGTAGATAGTCTTGATTCCCGCAACCTCTTCTTCCTGAGTTTTGATCTTTCTTACTTCCTTCTTGATATCACTGATACTGAGAAGAGGTATTGTAGCAAGTTCCTCCGGAGTAGACGGTTCAAGCTGATACTGCTTAAGATGTGCTGTATCCGCGATAAGCTTATCTATCTCCTCCTCACTCAGACTCTTCTTATATTCCGCAAGTCTGGCAGCAAGCTCAATATCCTTCTCTTTATTCTTTCCGATAACAGGAACACCCTTAACAAATGCCTTGTGACCATTATCCAGTATTTTGCTGATAAT
>CACZPG010000229.1 GCA_902782965.1 uncultured Lachnospiraceae bacterium | reverse complement strand
TTCCAGCCGGAGAGCCTGTTCTCACGCTCTGCAGCCTCTATCTCAGGTTTATATATCCTGTCTATACTGATGAGGTTTCTAAGTTCATCTCTTGAATTCCAGTATCCTACTGCAAGGCCTGCCAGGAATGCAGCTCGCATTGCAGTACTTTCGAGACAGCTAGGTCTTACTACGGTTGCATCTATTATGTCAGCCTGTGTCTGCATCAGGAAGTTATTGGCTGATGCACCACCATCTACTCTCAGCTCACTGAGTCTGATTCCGGAATCCTTCTCCATGGCACTCAGGACATCACTGGTTTCAAATGCAATGGATTCCAGAGTTGCTCTGATTATGTGATACTTATTCACGCCTCTGGTAATTCCTACTATTGTTCCTCTTGCGTACTGATTCCAGTAAGGAGCACCAAGTCCCGTAAAGGCCGGTACAACATAACAGCCATTGGTATCATTAACCTTGCAGGCCATGTACTCGGAATCTTCAGCACTGTCTATCAGTCTCATTTCATCTCTAAGCCACTGTATTGATGCACCCGCTATAAATACACTACCCTCTAGAGCATATTCAACCTTACCATTTATTCCCCAGGCAAGGGTGGTTACTAATCCGTTATCAGAAAATACCGGCTGACTTCCGGTATTCATCAGAAGAAAGCATCCTGTTCCATAGGTATTCTTGGCACTGCCTTTCTCCCAGCACTGCTGTCCGAAAAGCGCCGCCTGCTGATCTCCCGCTATACCGGCAATAGGAATCTCGCGTCCCAGTATGTGCTTACTGGCCATTCCATATACGCAGCTGCTATCCTTAACCTCCGGAAGCATTGATGAGGGAATACCGAGTTCATCCAGGATTTCCTGATCCCACTTAAGCTCATTTATGTTATACATCATTGTTCTTGATGCATTGGAGTAATCGGTCACATGTACTCTTCCGTGAGTCAATTTCCATACCAGCCAGGTATCCACAGTACCGAAAAGCAGTTCTCCCTTTTCAGCACGTTCTCTTACTCCCGGTACATTTTCAAGTATCCATCTCAGCTTTGTAGCCGAGAAATAAGCATCTATTACAAGTCCTGTCTTCTCTCTTATCTTATCCTGAAGCCCTTTCTCTTTAAGGCTGTCAGCATATTCAGAGGTTCTTCTGCACTGCCATACTATAGCATTATATACAGGTTCTCCTGTCTCTTTGTCCCACACTATGGTGGTTTCACGCTGATTTGTGATACCTATTCCGGCTACATCTTCAGCACTCACTCCATACTTCGCCATAGCTTCAACAGCTACTCCCAGCATAGTCGACCATATCTCATTGGCATCATGCTCAACCCATCCCGGTTGAGGATAATACTGTGTAAACTCTCTCTGAGCCACCGATACAATACGACCATTATGATCAAAAAGTATCGCTCTATTACTTGTAGTACCGGCATCTAATGCCATAATATATTCACTCATCCGTTTACCTCTCTTTTCTCAAAGAATTCTGTAAGTCTCTCTATAGGTATAGGTCTGGAATATTTGTACCCCTGAAGATACTTAGCATACATATCTATACATTTCTTCTCATCCAGATCATTCTCGACACCTTCGTAAAGTACTGAATAGTCCATCTCACTAAACATATTTGCAAGACTTCCTACCATTCTTTCTGATTTAGGATTGCTTCCACTTGCAAGAACCAGTGATCTGTCGAACTTAATTATATCGAAAGGCAGTTCCATGATTCTTTCAAGATTGGAATATCCAGTTCCGAAGTCATCCAGGTAGAAAAGAATGCCATGTTCCTTAAGCTCATTTATCTTATCCTTCATAATAAGGAAGTCATTTTCGTTCTGGGATTCAGTAAGCTCAATAGCAACCTTCTCATCAGGAATTCCGCTTTCCTTGATAACCTTGCTGACATCATCACAGAAACAGTCTTCCCTAAGCTCTATAGCTGATATATTCACCGATATACGTTTAACCATATATCCTTCAACAATCATCTTCCTTATAGTCCTGCAGGTCTTATTAAGTATAATAAGCGTCAATACATGAATATATCCGAAGTCCTCTGCCAGTGGAATGAACTGATCCGGAAATACCATTCCAACTTCCGGAAGATTAAGTCTCATAAGAGCCTCTGCAGTATCATACTTACCTGTAGTCAGATTATAAACAGGCTGACAATACACTTCTACTCTCTGATCATTCAGATCATGTCTTCTGTAAATGTCACTTATTTCATCAATAATGTATTTCTGCTTGTTAAAGGAAGTAACGTCATCATATTCTATAAAGTGAATAACATTATCATTTATGTTTCGATGAATATGATTTATAAAACTGACATATTCATTTCTATTACTGATTTCCTCAATTGATTTACCCATTACTATCTTATAATCGTAATGATATTTGGCATATTCCGCATGAAATGCATTGATAATCTGGTTCATTCTGTTCTCATAATCCGGATTCCTCTTAACATCTGCAATCAATACAACATGCCCATTGGATATCTGAAACAGTACGGCTCCACGGAAGAAGGAGCTGGTAAATTTTCTGATGGAACTCCTTATTTCTTCAGGAAAATGAAGACCTTCATGATCGAATTCTCCAAGATAAAGACTCATAAGAACGAATTCACGATTACGTTTATAATAATACTTTACCAGATCCTCAAATGCATTGATGCTTACTGCACCAATACTAAGATCATAAGGATTGGAATGTATCAGATAAAGCATGGAAATTATAGGAAAGACAAATGTAATCGTAGTAAACGATGACTGCGAAAACCTGCCCTGAAGAAATAACACAAGAAAAGAAATGATCATGGTACCATAGAATCCGGCCATAACCTGTGCATAGAGACGTTTCCTGTATCTTATCATCAGATATATGATAATGGCTACAAAGAATATATAACCATACATAAAAATCTGTCCATGTTCATAAACATTGTTGACGCCATTAACTCTAAAACCACTGCCATTAATGATGCTGATAAGATCAGCTGCATTAACAATTAAAAAACCAATCAACGATAAAACCATAATTATTTTTCGTTTATTAATCTCAAGCTGCTGAACTTCGACAATATAACATATGTATAAGAAAAGAATAGCAAACAGAAATGCATGAAAAGTGAACCTGAAAATATAGATTGGTGTATAAGACACCAGATTTTCTCTGGCCAAAAGATAGTGATAAATTATATCACTAAAGGATGCAAACATAACAAGAAAAACCATGCCACTGAAAAGCATGAAACTCTTCTTCTTACTTACATAAGAAGCCTGAATAAGTACTATAACCACCCAGCATAGGCAAATGCTGATTATATCTCCGACAGGAGTGTAGTTATTAATAAATACAACTTCTGGCATATCAAATACCAACCCCAAATAACAACAAAAAATACCCAACAAAAAACTACTTTATACTAACAAAGAGAGACTTATCTATAGCATTACACTGTAAATAAGTCTCTTTAAATTTTTATACATCACTGGTCTGAATTTCTTTATCTGAAGTACCCTTCGATGCTTCTCTCTTATCACATCTTCCGATAACTTCATCTATGAAACCGATAAATCTATCAATATTACCTTCTTCCATACTCTTAAGGTTATTCTTCATCTTATCATATACAGATTTATCTGCCTTATAACCCTTCTCCTTTACGTATCCTCTTGCAAGATGCATCATGCCACGCTCTTTGATCTTATGAATGTCAATCAGATAAATAAATGAATCAACTATATCTGAGTTATCTTCAAAGAAATTAGCAAGAGAATCAATCTCACCTGTCAGAATAACTACATAATCATTATTCTCAGGAGCTGAATCCTTGATTACCTCAACCAGCTTATCGAAGGATACAAGACCTGCATTTTCAATAATGAGGCATCCACCTTTAAGCTTTGTAAGTGTATCCAGGCTCATCTTATTGAGCTGTTTAGCCTTCGTCTTAGCAATCTTGTCTGACTTAACAAGACCGAGTTCATAGAAACTTCTGGCAAAGTCCTCACCGACTTTAACTGTACCAAATCCGTTTCTTCCAAGAATAACAATATTCTTCGGCATATCTGTATGCTTAATTATCGAATTGATTGCAACCGTTATATCATCAGAGGTTGTAGGGATTCTCATATATTTCTTGAGATAGATAGCTTCCTTAGGAAGAGCACCAAGGGCAATTTCTTCACCGGTTACAGGATCGATAACTGTCTTAACATTTCCAGATTTCTCAGCTGCGGCTTCTGCAGCTTCCTTCTTTCTGTCCTCTGCTTCTCTCTTTGCAGCTCTCTGAGCTCTCTTCTTTACTTCTTCTTCGTATTTCTTCTGCTCGTCAAGCTCGCCTTTACTAACCTTCTCTTCTTCTATTCCTTCTTCTTCGGCAATATTGGCAAGAACCTGTTTTACGATTTTATCTTCTTTCTTTTCCTGCTGCTCAGCTTCCTCAGCAGCTTCTTCCGAAGTTTCTTCAGAGCCAGATTCTTCACTACCTTCTTCTATATTAGAAACTGTCTCATCAGTCTCTTCTTTCTTTCCAAACAGACTTTTCAAGAGTTTTTTAATAGCGTCGTATGCTGTTGCAAATGGTTTTCTCATATTCCCCAACCTCCATAAGTGTTCTTCATAAACATTACGAGAATGCACCTCCTTTATAATATCACATCTATATGCATTTTTTCAAGATAATTATGATAATAATAACGATTGTTTTCTTTAATTAACATCTAATCTTATCTTGATTTTTTCTGCCAAATGGAATATGCTATAATCTCAAAAAATAAGAATGAGAGGTATACATTATGAAGCCTGTAAAAGAAGGAAAAGTTAGAGAAATCTATGATAATGGCGACAGCCTGATCATGGTAGCTACTGATCGAATAAGCTGCTACGATGTTATACTGAAGAACAAGATCAGTAAGAAAGGCGCTGTACTTACACAGATGTCTAAATTCTGGTTCGACCTTACAGAAGATATTCTGCCAAACCATATGATTACTGTGGACGTAAACGAAATGCCTGAATATTTCAGAAAGCCTGAATTCGATGGCAACAGTATGATGTGCAAGAAGCTTACCATGCTCCCGGTTGAATGTATCGTTCGTGGATACATAACAGGAAGTGGCTGGGCAAGCTATAATGAAAACGGTACGGTTTGCGGAATTAAGCTTCCTGAGGGACTGCAGGAAAGCGACAAGCTTCCTGAAGCTATTTACACTCCTTCTACAAAAGCTGAAATCGGCGATCATGACGAGAACATTTCCTTCGAACAGTCAGTTGAAGTTCTTGAAAAGGCATTCCCGGGCAAAGGTCAGGAATATGCTGAGAAGCTTCGTGATTATACGCTTGCACTATATAATAAATGTGCTGATTATGCGCTTACAAAAGGCATTATAATAGCTGATACTAAATTTGAATTTGGTCTTGATGAGGACGGAAATATAGTAGTCGGTGACGAAATGCTGACTCCTGATTCTTCACGTTTCTGGCCAGCAGAGGGTTATGAACCGGGACACGGCCAGCCATCATTTGATAAGCAGTTTGCCAGAGACTGGCTGAAGTCCGATGCTAATACTGCTGCTCCTGAGGATTGGGAACTTCCACAGGAAATCGTAGATAAGACTATTGATAAGTATCTGTCAGCTTACAAGATGTTAACCGGAAAAGAACTGTAAATCACAACAGACACATATTCAACATAAGTTTTTTCGACAAATGTTTATTTAATAAGAGTTTATTCAATAAAAGACACAAAAAAAGATTTACTGTATATCTCATTAAGAGAACTACAGTAAATCTTTTTTTACGTTTATATGTATTTAATATTTTTTCGTGTTTATTATTTATGTTTATTTTTTATGTTTATTTTTTCATACTTAATTTTATTCGTATTTAGCACTTACTTCTTCATTTGCCTTAATAGCACTTTCCTGCATGCTCTTTCTTTCCTGAAGAAGCATCTCTCTAAGCTCCGGATGTTTAACAGCCATTATCTCAAGAGCAAGCCATGCAGCATTCTTGCCACCGTTAATAGCTACCGTAGCCACAGGAATTCCAGGTGGCATCTGAACTATAGAATAGAGAGCATCCTGACCATCAAGAACTGAACCGGAAAGCGGAACACCTATTACAGGAAGAACTGTCTGAGCTGCAACTACTCCGGGTAGAGCTGCTGCCATTCCGGCTGCAGTAATAACTACCTCTGTTCCATCATTATTTATCTCTTCAATAAATTCATATAACTGCTTAGATGCCCTGTGTGCGCTGAGACATCTGACCTTAACTTCAATGTTCTTGCTTTTAAGTATATCTATTGCAGGTTCCACCTTTGAAAGATCACTGGTTGAACCCATTATTATTGCTGCTTTCATAATGCATTCCCTTCTTCTCTTCTTTTTTCTGTTTATTCTGTTATATAAATCAGATACATTCTTATATATCACACTTAAAGGATACTGTCAAAATCTATTTAATTAGATATCATTTAATCCATTTATCCTGATATAATTTAATGTGTTTTTCTGATAATACTAATGATACGGGCGTCACTTTATACGAAGAGTTCTGGTTGCATTAATTACAGCAATTATCATCACTCCAACATCTGCAAAAATCGCAATCCACATATTTGCTATACCGACTGCTCCAAGGATAAGACACAGTATCTTGACAGTAATAGCAAATATTATATTCTGATGAACTATATTAAGAGTTTTTCTGGTTATCTTCATAGCAAGAGAAATCTTGGCCGGATCATCATCCATCAGTACTATATCAGCTGCCTCAATAGCAGCATCAGAACCCATAGCTCCCATCGCTATACCAATATCTGCCCTTGCCAATACCGGTGCATCATTAATACCATCGCCCACGAACGCAATCTTCTTATCACCAAGGCCGTCCATGATTTTCTCAAGTTCACTAACCTTATCAGCAGGAAGAAGTTCAGAACGATATTCTGTAACCCCAAGTTCTTTAGCAAACCTTGA
>CACZPG010000228.1 GCA_902782965.1 uncultured Lachnospiraceae bacterium | reverse complement strand
ATAAACGGTAAGAAATATTTCTTTGAAGATTCAGGTGTTATGAGCGTTAATATCTGGAAGACCATTGGCGGAGTAAAGTATTACTTTACAGAAACAGGAGCTATGGCTAAAAGCCAGTGGGTAAATATTAACGGAAAGATCTATTACTTTAAATCTAATGGTAAACGTTATGGCAAAGGCTGGAGAAAGATTGGTAGTAAATACTATTACTTCAGAAAGGGCGGTTCTGTAGAGACCAATAAGTGGAAGAAGAACGGAGCGAACCAGAGATACCTCGGAAGCGACGGTCGTGCTGCTACAGGACTTACTACTATTAAGAATTCTGTTTATTATTTCAATAAATACGGATATAAACAGTTTGGATGGGTCAAGGTTGGTTCCAAGAAATATTACATGTCCTGGAAGAACGGAAAGGCTCTGAAGGGCTGGCAGACTATCTGGGGTAAGAAATACTACTTCAGTAAAACAGATTTCTCTTTGCAGAAAGGATTTACTCTTGTCGGAAAGAAGACTTATTATCTTCTGAGTTCCGGTGGAGTTCTGACCGGCTGGCAGAAGATTAAGGGCAAGATATATAACATTGATTACAAGGGTGTAATGAAGACAGGCTGGACTACTTATGGAGGACATAAGGCGTACCTTAAGGATGATACCGGTGAGCTGGCCAAGAAGACCTTTGTAACGGTAGGAAAAGGCAAATATAAAGGAAAGACCTTCTATTTCGATAAGAAATATAAATATGTAACAGGCTTCAGATCGATCAAGAAGGAAAGATATTATTTCGATAAGAACGGTGTAATGGCTCAATCCCAGTGGGTTGAAGATGAAGACGGAAATACATATTATGCAAGAGATAATGGTATTTTCTCACATGACCGTTTTGAGACGATAGGTGATTTCAAGTATTATTTCGACAGTAACGGACAGTATGTGACAGGAACTCAGGTTATTCCATATAACGGTACTCCGTATACATATGTATTTGATGAATCAGGACGTCTTATATCGGGAGATGGCCCGGCTACAAATTATGAGGATGATGCAGCAGCGGCTGCGGCAACCCCACAGCCGAATACGGATGCTACAGGAATGTATCTGATCATGGGACCATCCGGAGTAACAGTAGATCAGATGGTTGCAAGATATAATTCTTCAGGAAAGACCTATCCTTCTGCAGCACTTAAGGCGGGCGGAGCGGAGACAATAACCCAGTTCTGTACTATACTGAAGGAAGAGGCTGATGCTGAGGGAGTCAAAGCACAGGTTCTGTTCGCTCAGGTAATGGTCGAGACCGGATGGCTTCAGTTTGGCGGAGATGTTAAAGTCGGACAGTTCAATTTCGGAGGAATCGGTGCAACCGGTGGTGGTAATCCGGGACTTTCCTTTGCAGATGTACGTACCGGACTTCGTGTTCAGACACAGCACCTCAAGGCTTATGCAAGTACTGAAGGTCTGAATAATCCTTGTATCGATGAAAGATTTAAATATGTAACAAGAGGATGTGCACCTTACGTGGAATATCTCGGAATAAAGGAGAATCCAAGCGGAAAGGGCTGGGCTTCCGGAGAGAAATACGGCAGTAAACTTCTGGAAGTTATCAATTCCATAAAATAATGTGGGTGTAAAAAAATAAATTCAAAGTAACACTTGCATTTGTGGGTGTAAGGGTTTAGAATATCACATACATAACTTGTGATACTGAGCTGATGGAGACTTTTGTTTCATAGCGGATTCGACAGGGAGCACAGGTCGTAGACTGAGAGCCGGTGCAGATTCTGAAACAGAAGATAACACTCCGTGGTAGGATGCAGTATTATACATTCTGTTTTTGTACAATATAATATTAAGTTAGAAATGCGGGTGGTACCGCGGTTATCAGAATAATCGCCCCGGGATATAGATATATCCCGGGGTTTTATATTTTATTAATGAGTCAGAAGTACCGTTTTGCTGACTTATATGAGAGGATGATGATATGAAGAATATTTACAGAGACAAGACAATTGATAAGATGAGCGAGGCAGATGTTGGCTCAAATGTCCGTCTTGCCGGATGGGTTGAGAATATCCGTGATCACGGTGGCGTATCCTTTATCGATCTGAGAGATATGTATGGAGTTATGCAGGTGGTTCTCCGTAACACTGAGCTTCTTGACGGGATAGTAAAGGAGCAGGCTATATCGGTTGAAGGACTTGTTGAACATCGTGATGAAGAGACCTATAATCCTAAGATTCCTACGGGAACTATTGAGATTGAAGCTCACAGCATAGACATTCTGGGACGTGTTTATTCCCAGGTGCCTTTTGAAATAATGACCTCAAAGGAGGTAAGAGAGGACGTACGTCTTAAGTACAGATATCTGGACCTCAGAAATGAAAAGGTTAAGGATAATATACTCTTCCGTTCAAAGGTAATAAGTCATATCAGACATAAAATGGAAGATATGGGCTTCGTTGAGATACAGACCCCTATCCTGTGTGCATCATCTCCTGAGGGAGCCAGAGATTATATCGTTCCTTCCAGAAGATTTAAGGGTAAATTCTATGCCCTTCCACAGGCACCTCAGCAGTATAAGCAGCTTCTTATGGTGTCGGGATTTGATAAGTATTTCCAGATAGCACCATGTTTCAGAGACGAGGATGCAAGAGCAGACAGATCTCCGGGTGAGTTCTATCAGCTGGACTTTGAGATGAGCTTTGCTACACAGGAGGATGTATTCCGTGTTGGTGAAGAAGTTCTCACAGATGTATTCAGCAAATTCGCTCCGGAAGGCTATACAGTGACTCAGGCTCCTTATCCTGTAATAAGCTTCAGGGAAGCTATGCTTAAGTACGGATCTGACAAACCTGATCTCAGAAATCCGCTTATAATAATTGACCTTACTGAATTCTTCCAGAGATGTACATTTAAACCATTCCACGGTCAGACAGTAAGAGCAATCGTAATTCATGAGAGACTTACAAAGGGTCAGCATGAGAAGCTTCTGAAGTATGCCCAGGGAATAGGCATGGGTGGTCTTGGTTATCTGGAAGTTCTGGATGATGGAAGCTATAAGGGACCTATCGATAAATTCATTCCTGAAGATATGAAAGAGGAACTGAAGGAGAAATCTGGTCTTGCTATAGGAGATACAATATTCTTCATAGCTGATAAGGAAATGCAGGCAAGTCTCTATGCCGGTCAGATCAGAACAGAACTTGGAGAAAGACTTGATCTTATAGAGAAGAATGCTTACAGATTCTGTTATATAAATGATTTTCCGATGTATGAGCTGGATCCGGAGACAGAGAAGATAGGATTTACGCATAATCCGTTCTCAATGCCTCAGGGAGGACTTGAAGCTCTTAACAATAAGGATCCGCTGGATATTCTGGCTTATCAGTATGATATCGTATGTAACGGTGTTGAGCTTTCTTCAGGAGCTGTCAGAAATCATGATATGCAGATAATGGAGAAAGCATTTGAGATAGCCGGTTATTCCAAGGATGTACTGGAGAAGAAGTTTGGTGCTCTTTATACTGCATTCCAGTTCGGCGCACCGCCTCACGCAGGTATGGCACCGGGTGTTGACCGTATGATAATGCTTCTCAGAAATGAGGATAATATCAGAGAGGTTATAGCATTTCCAATGAATGGTAATGGACAGGATCTTATGTGCGGAGCTCCGGGAGATGTTACGGAGCAGCAGCTCAGAGAGGTTCACCTTACTCCTGATGACATCGCAAAGACCTATGGTATCGAGCGTACTTCTTCATCAGAGGATGATGAAGAATCAAAATCAGGTGAAACAGGCGCCGTTACGATAACAGATGAAGTTATAGAGTATGTGGGAATTCTTGGTAAACTGGAGCT
>CACZPG010000227.1 GCA_902782965.1 uncultured Lachnospiraceae bacterium | reverse complement strand
GTTGGAAATCAGCTCTCGAATGAAAATATCGTGATCTGAATATAACCACTTCTTAATAATCGGGAAAATGTTCTCGCTGTTAATTGACAGATTACCTCTTTCTGTTGCCATGTTTAAACGCCTCTTTTCGTATATTATTATGATTCAGGAATTAATATTATTATGAGAAGCAAAAATCAGCTTCTCATAAGTTATATCATATCAATCCCTTATAAAATGCTAAATCATTCTGCATTACAAAGAATAATGATAGTACCAAAAAAAATATATGTCAATATAATTTTAGCACTCATCACGACAGAGTGCTAACGAAGGTCATTTATCATCTTCCAAAAGGATTACTGCTTAGGGAAACTATAAAAGGAAAATCCCGGATCTGCTGATCCGGGATAAATGAAAGGATGGTTTTTAAGTATTATTAAGAAATCTTCTCTTTTGTTACATTTATATTAACACATCTCTTGTAGAAATTCAACAAATAAAATCAGTAAAATTGCACAAACTTTCTGAAATTATTACATTCATTTCCTTTGTTTTAGCTTAAAAATGTACAAAAGTTTCATTTTTCTTAATTTATGTTAACCAATTATTACATTTTGGCATCAAAAAAACATACTCATTTTTACTATTGCCCTGCTTCATTTATTAAATTATTACCTTGCTTCATTTATTACTATGTATTAAACTTGTAAAGTAATTCAAAATTTAGATTAAGAGAGGTAATAGTAATGGCACAGCTCTGGGGCGGTCGTTTCACTAAGGAAACAGATCAGCTTGTATATAATTTCAACGCTTCTATCTCATTTGACCAGAAGTTCTTCAGACAGGATATTAATGGAAGCATAGCTCATGCTACTATGCTGGGTAAGACCGGTATAATTACGGAAGAAGAATCCAAGCAGATTATAGAGGGATTGAATTCAATTCTCAAAGAAGTCGAAAGCGGCGAACTCGAAATCGGTATGCAATATGAAGACATTCACAGTTTTGTCGAAGCCACCTTGATTGACAGAATAGGCGACACAGGAAAGAAACTTCATACAGGCAGAAGCCGTAATGATCAGGTTGCTCTTGATATGCGTCTCTATACAAGAGATGAAATAGATAACATCAAAGAACTTCTTATTCATCTGATGCAGACTCTTCATAATCTTATGAAAGAAAATATACATACTTACATGCCGGGATTTACACATCTTCAGAAGGCACAGCCTGTAACCTTTGCACACCATACAGGCGCATATATGGAAATGTTCAAAAGAGATTACAGCCGTCTCTGTGATATATACGAGAGAATGAACTACTGCCCTCTCGGCGCAGGAGCTCTTGCAGGAACCACTTATCCTCTGGACAGAGATATGACTGCTTCTCTTCTCGGTTTTAATGGCCCCACATTAAACAGCATGGATTCAGTTTCAGACAGAGATTATATAATAGAGCTTCTGTCAGCACTTTCAACGATTTGTGTTCACCTTTCCAGATTTTCCGAAGAGATAATCATATGGAATTCAAACGAATATCAGTTTATAGAGCTGGATGATGCTTACAGCACCGGAAGTTCTATAATGCCACAGAAGAAAAATCCTGACATCGCTGAGCTGGTAAGAGGCAAAGCCGGACGAGTATACGGTGCTCTCATATCAATACTTACAACAATGAAAGGTATACCTCTTGCATATAATAAAGATATGCAGGAAGATAAAGAACTTACATTCGATGCCATAGATACCGTCAAAGGTTGTATCGCACTATTCGACGGAATGATCAGCACAATGAAGCTTAACAAAGAAAATATGCAGAGAAGCGCTATGAACGGATTCACAAACGCAACCGACGCTGCTGACTACCTTGTTAAGAACGGTGTTCCATTCAGAGATGCCCACGGAATAATCGGCCGTCTAGTTCTATACGCTATTGAACAGAACAAAGCAATCGACGAACTAAGTCTGGACGAGCTTAAGTCTATATCACCGGTTTTCGAAGAAGACATATATGACGCTATCAGCCTTGAAACCTGTGTTAACAAGAGAAACACCATAGGCGCTCCGGGACCGGAAGCGATGTCGGAAGTTATCAAAGCCAATGAAGAATTCCTTAACAGCATCCAATAATAACATTCAATAATTGCATTCAAAAAGGACGTCACTGACGTCCTTTTCTTTACTCTCTTAACAGATTCCAAGCTCCGTTAAACAAGGAATCTGACACCCTATCTTAAGAATTTGTCATTCTGAGGGCATTATTCCAAACGCTTCCCCCATCAGACGACATGATCACGACTATTATCTTACCCAGTATCTGAACTCCTCATCACCGAGTCTGATATAATCATCATTGGACAGCATCACTTCAACTCCAGGCTGAAGCAGCTTTCCATTAACAAATGTATGATTCGTAGAATTATTATCTCTGATATAACATTCGCCATTACTAATTCTAAATACAGCATGTTTACGACTGATTTTCTTATTATCAGTAATCTGATAATCACAATTCGAAGATTTACCAACCAGGAATTCCTTATGCAGTATAGGTACAAGCTCATTCGTCTTGGTCCTTACAAGATAAGGCACCGGATTAGAATAATTCTCAGAAGTTGTAAGAACAGATGTGCCGTCACCAGTCGTCTCACTTTCATCCTCAAGAATATTCTCCTGCTCAAGGGAGAGGATATATTCATAGAATTCTTCAAGATTGAACATAAGCTTGCTGTCAAGATACTTAAGCAGCTTATCTACACAATCAACCGAATCCATATTAGCAAAACGAACCTTGCTGATAAAGGACTGAATGAATTCTGTCACATTACAATCAGCGAATTTCTTATTAACCGGCATATACAGAAGCTGTATATCCAGTGTAGAAAGTTCAATATACATATAATGAACATCCAGCAGAAGCTTATTCAGAGACATCTTATTCTCATTAAAATAAATCAGCTGATTCATTATATTTGACAGCATCGAAAGAAACTCACCTTTATAAAGCTGTTTCTGAAGAAACTGCTCTAAAGGCAGAGTTGCAGGCACTTTAAACTGAAGTGCTCTCACTCCATCAATTGCTACACATGTACACTTGGTTCTGTTTCCAACGAACTCATAATTGTACATAGTCATTTCATACTGGTCAATAGGAACATCCTCTTCCAGTTTAAAATTCAGTGTGAACTCGTCATAGCTCTTGTTATTTGAATCTTCCACACCAACACCCCCGTAATCTATATTGCATCATCCGCGCTTCTCCTCACGGATAGATATAATAATACTACCAAAAAATACGATTATATTCAAGTAATATTATTCTTACCTTTCCCATTATAAGGGCGGTTTTTTCTTGAATTCTGAGATTTATCATACTCTTCATATGCTTCCACAATCTTCTGTACCAGAGGGTGTCTGACAACATCTTTACTGGTCAGATTACAGATAGCGATTCCCTCAATATTTCTCACAACTCTGAGAGCGGTATCAAGACCGGATACAGTTCCCGCCGCCAGATCTTTCTGCGACTGATCACCTGTAATTATAGCCTTAGAGCCAAAACCAATACGTGTAAGAAACATTTTCATCTGAGACTGAGTAGTATTCTGGGCTTCATCCAGAACAATAAAAGAATTATCAAGTGTTCGCCCTCTCATATACGCAAGAGGAGCCACCTCTATAAGCCCTTTCTCCATATTCTTCTGAAAAGATTCAGCACCCATTATTTCGTATAGAGCATCATACAAAGGTCTAAGGTATGGGTCAATCTTACTCTGAAGATCTCCCGGGAGGAAACCAAGCTTCTCTCCTGCTTCAATTGCAGGTCTGGTCAGAATTATTCTCTCAACCTCTCCCTTCTTGAAAGCGGTAATAGCCTTAGCCATAGCAAGATAGGTTTTTCCTGTTCCCGCAGGACCGGCCGCAAATATGATCATATTATTATCAATGGCCTCAATATACTTCTTCTGACCAAAAGTCTTAGGTCTGATAGGACGCCCAGATAAAGTATGACAGATAAGCTCACTGTCATCTTCAAGATCACTGGCTTTTACCGATGCTCCTTCACTGGCAAGCTTAATCGAATAATCAACATTCTGTTCTGATATTTCCTTCTCTTTATGCAGAATGATAACCAGATCCCTGATAACCCGTTCAGCTGCTTCCACCTGTTTCTCTTCACCCTCGATAATAAGGGAATCACCACGGTACACATAGGATATGTTAAAAGCCTTTTCAATCTTTCTGATATTGATATCAAACTGTCCAAACACAGACTGTATATATTTATTATCTATCTTAATACTTGCCTGACTAACCGACATATAAATACCTCTTACAATTAAGGTGACAGTTGATGATCACATCAATTGCCACCTTATTTTTCATATCATATAAATCTTATATATGTGTTCAACATTCCAAACACACCAATTATATTTATAAATACAATCTTATATCTTACTCGTCTTTACTTGCTTTAGAAGCCTTGATGCCTTCAGTAATAAGAGGCACGATCTTATTAAGGTCACCTACAATACCATAATCTGCAACATCAAAGATCGGAGCAGTCTCATCCTTGTTAATAGCAATGATATAATCTGCCTCTTCCATTCCGGCTGTATGCTGAATAGCTCCGGAAATACCAATAGCAAAATATATCTCTGGACGAACTGTCTTTCCTGTCTGTCCAACCTGAAGCTCCTTAGGTTTCCATCCATTATCTACAACAGCACGAGAACATGCTACCTCTCCGCCAAGAGCCTCAGCGAGATCCTCAAGAAGTTTGAAATTCTCAGCAGAACCAACTCCTCTACCACCTGAAACAAGAATCTTAGCCTTCTGAATGTCAACTTTCTCAGAAACATCCTTAATAATATCAAGAATCTCAACATAACAGTCATTAGGTGTGAAACCAGGATTGAACTCTTCAATCACAGATTTAGCTCCAACAACCTTAGGAGATCTCTTCATAACACCAGGACGAACTGTAGCCATCTGAGGTCTGAAATCAGGACAAGCAATTGTAGCTATTGTATTTCCACCAAACGCAGGACGAGTCATAAGCAGCTGATTATGCTTCTGCTTATCCTCCTGTCCGGGAATAGGATTCAATGGGAAATCACCTATCTCAAGCATTGTACAGTCAGCTGTAAGACCTGTATGTACTCTCGCACAAACACGAGGAGCCAGATCACGACCTATAGCTGTAGCACCAATAAGGAAAACAGATGGTTTATATTTCTTAATAACTTCTGAAAGACCATGAGCATATGGTTCAGTCCTATATTCCTTAAGTTCAGGATCATCAATAAGAATTACTCTGTCAGCACCATGTTCTTCAAGATGATAAACTTTATTCTTAATATCAGAACCAAGAAGTACCGCAGTTACTTCTTCACCAAGATCCTTAGCAAGCTCCATAGCTTTACCAAGCAGCTCATATACTATTTCTTCGATATGATTGTCTACCTGCTGGGCGAAGACAAATACGCCCTTATATTCTTCTAATGACATATTTACGTCCTCCCTTCCTTAGATCACATGCTTCTCAGCAAGCTTTGATAGAATTAAATCAGCAGCTTCATTAGCTCCGTCAGGAACAACCTTCTCGCCTGCTCCCTTGGCAACCTTATCAGAAGCCTTAGCAATCTGTGTAGGAGAACCTTTAAGTCCTATATTAGCATCATCCAGAGTCTTCAGATCATCTCTGCCCCATACTGTAATCTCTGCATCATAAGCATCAAAGATTCCACCCGGAGTCATGTATCTTGGTTCATTCAACTCAGAAAGAGCGGTTATAAGACAAGGCATTTTAGCCTTAAGTATATGGAAACGGTCATCATACTGTCTCTTAACGATAACAGAGTCTCCTTCAATCTTAAGTTCATAAGCATAAGAAATTACCGGAATACCCAGATGTTCGGAAATCTGCGGACCAACCTGAGCAGTATCTCCATCTATAGCCTGACGGCCTGTAATAATAAGGTCATACTCAAGATTTCTGATTGCCGCAGCAATAGTCTGTGATGTAGCCCATGTATCAGCTCCACCAAGAACTCTGTCAGTAACAAGAACTCCTCTGTCAGCGCCCATAGCAAGAGCTTCTCTAAGAACCTCTTCAGCCTTTGGAAGACCCATGGTAACAACAGTAATTTCAGCACCAATTTCGTCCTTAATTCTAAGAGCAGCCTCAAGTCCGGCCTTATCATCAGGATTCATGATAGAAAGCATAGCGCCTCTGTCAAGAGTTCCATCAGCCTTAAATTTAACTCCACCCTTAGTATCAGGTACCTGTTTAATACATACTACTATTTTCATGACTGTACCTCCCTATGCTAACAGATTTCCTGAGATAACCATACGCTGAACTTCACTGGTTCCCTCATAAATCTCTGTAATCTTGGCATCACGCATCATACGCTCTACTTCATATTCCTTGATGTAGCCGTATCCACCATGAAGCTGTACAGCCTTTGTAGTTACATCCATAGCCACCTCAGCAGCATAAAGCTTAGCCATGGCAGCTTCAACACTATAAGAAACCTTATTGCCATCAGCAAACTCCTGTTTCTTCATAGCAGCCTTGTATACCAGCATCTTTGCAGCTTCTACCTTAGTAGCCATATTTGCAAGCTGGAACTGTGTATTCTGGAAAGCAGATATCGAACGTCCGAACTGCTTTCTCTCCTTAGTATATTCAATAGTTCTCTCAAGAGCTCCTTCAGCAATTCCAAGAGCCTGTGCAGCAATACCTATACGTCCACCATCAAGTGTATGCATAGCAATACCAAAGCCCTTACCCTGTGCACCAAGAAGAGCAGTCTTAGGAATTCTTGCATCTTCAAATATAAGCTCATAGGTTGAAGAACCACATATACCCATTTTATTCTCTTTAGTTCCGAAGGAAAATCCCGGGGTATCTTTATCAACGATAAATGCTGATATTTCCTTCATCTTACGTCCACGTTTCTCAATGATACCTGTTACAGCTATAACAATATATACATCTGCAACCTTACCATTAGTGATAAAACATTTAGATCCATTGAGAACCCACTCTTCTCCGTCAAGAACAGCCTTGGTCTGCTGCATCTGAGCATCAGTACCAGCTCCCGGCTCTGTAAGAGCAAATGCACCAAGTTTTCTTCCTGTAGCAAGATCAGCTACGTATTTATCCTTCTGCTCCTGAGTACCATATGTAAGAATAGGATCTATACATAGCGAAGTATGTGCTGACAGAATAACTGAAGTAGTGGCACAAACCTTTGCAAGCTCCTCAACTGCCATGATATAGGTCAGAACGTCGCATCCCTGTCCACCATACTCCTTTGGCACAGGAATACCCATGAAGCCAGCCTTTGCCATCTTCTCAACTGTCTCGCTAGGAAATCTATGCTGTTCATCTATTTCCATAGCCAATGGCTTAACTTCATTTTCAGCAAACTCCTTGAAAAGGCTTCTTGCCATTTCATGTTTCTTGCTAAATGTAAAATCCATGAATTTTTCCTCCGTTTATAATATCACCTTTATTTTATACTAGATAGCGTCAACAGGTGTCTTTGTACGGTCTTCATTATACTTGTAGAATCCACGACCACTCTTAACTCCAAGATTTCCGCCACGAACCATCTTACGAAGAAGAGGACATGCGCGATACTTGCTGTCACCTGTTTCTGCATAGAGAACATCCATAATAGCAAGGCAGATATCAAGACCTACGAAATCTCCAAGTTCAAGCGGTCCCATAGGATGATTAGCACCAAGCTTCATAGCAGCATCAATACCTGCAATATCAGATACACCTTCCATCTTGATAAATGCAGCTTCATTGATCATAGGAATAAGGATTCTATTAACAACAAATCCTGCTGCTTCATTAACCTGTACAGGTGTCTTTCCAATAGCTTCAGCAAGCTTAACAATTGAATCAACTGTTTCAGCTGGTGTGTTAACACCGGCAATAACCTCAACAAGTTTCATTATGTCAGCCGGATTGAAGAAATGCATACCAACCATAGGTCTGCTGAGTCCATTACCAATCTCAGTGATAGAAAGACTTGATGTATTGGAAGCAAATATACATTCAGGCTTGCAGATCTTATCAAGCTCAGCAAATGTAGTCTTCTTAACTTCCATATTTTCAAATGCAGCTTCTACGATAAGATCACAGTCTGCACAGATATCTTCTTTAAGTCCCGGAGTGATCTTAGCAAGAATAGCATCAACCTGCTCCTGAGTCATCTTCTCCTTAGCTACAAGTCTTGCATAACCTTTAGCAATCTTGTCCTTACCACCTTCAGCCCATTCTGCCTTGATATCGCAGAGAGCCACTTCATATCCTTCAACCTGGGCAAAAGCCTTAGCAATGCCCTGTCCCATAGTTCCGGCACCAATTACGCCAACTTTCATTTTTGTTCCTCCTAATAAAGATTCGCTTTAAATATGTTATGAATAAATTGTTCCATAATTATTTGTTCTGGAAAGGTACAACCTTAAGTTTCTTTTCCTTATCCTTCTCAAGGAAATTAGCCATAGCAGCCTTCTGGTCTTCTGTCTCGAAGCAATCACCAAAAAGCTTCTCTTCTATTACAATAGCTGCATCCATATCAACATCAAGACCATCATTAATTGCTTTCTTGCAATTACGAACAGCTATCGGAGCATTAGCTGCAATATTTGCAGCAAGCTTCTTAGCCTGATCCATAAGTTCCTCAAGCGGATAAACTGCATTTACAAGTCCAATTTCCTTAGCCTGTTCAGCCTTGATATTACGAGCTGTATAAATAAGCTGCTTAGCCATTCCGACACCAATGATTCTGGCAAGTCTCTGAGTTCCGCCAAATCCCGGAGTGATTCCAAGACCAACTTCCGGCTGACCGAAGATTGCATTATCAGAACAAATTCTGATATCACAGCTCATAGAAATCTCACATCCGCCACCAAGAGCAAATCCATTTACAGCAGCAATAACAGGAATAGGGAAAGTCTCAATCATTCTGAAAATATCATTTCCCTTCTTACCGAAAGCCTCACCCTCAGCTTTGCTAAGGTTTGACATTTCACCGATATCAGCTCCTGCAACAAATGATTTCTCACCGGCACCGGTAAGAATTACAGCACGAGTTTCATCTAAATTAATACTTTTGAAAGTCTCCTCAAGCTCTTCTAGAACCTGAGAATTAAGAGCATTAAGAGCCTTAGGTCTGTTAATTGTTACAACACCAACAAAACCATCCTGCTCATAAGTTACGAATTCAGCCATGTTATATCTCCTTATTAAATCTAGTAATCGAGCCCTGGGCTTCTAGCTATACGCTGCCTGCTTCTACTTGCTTGTCAGCAAGCAGAACCCGCAGCTACT
>CACZPG010000226.1 GCA_902782965.1 uncultured Lachnospiraceae bacterium | reverse complement strand
TCACTATCCAGTTTACTGTATCACGACGTGCCGTATAATTAAGTGATCTTATAATGTTCAGCATTATTAATTTCCTTTCCCGATCAATCGCCAGTCTGTACCATTTTCATATAATAGTCTTCGAGATTTACTTCATTTCTGGAAAGCTCTATTGGGATGATTCCATTTTCGTAGAGAGTTTTTGAAATGTTCTTTATCTCATCCAATTTGTCATATATACGAAGACTTCCGTCTTCCAGCGCTTCAACTCTTTCTATTCCACATTCTCTGGTTAATATCGAACTTGCCTTCTCATTATTATCTGTATCTATATGATAGTACTCGCTGCAGGCCTGTCTCAATTCTTCTGCAGTAAACACACCCTTTATCTGTCCATGATTAATGAATATATAATTCGTACAAAGAAGTGATAATTCACTCAGGATATGTGAAGAGATAACCATCGTTATATCCTCTTCTTTATTCAGCTTTCGGAACAGTTCTCTTATCTCTACTATTCCCTCTGGGTCAAGACCGTTTATTGGTTCGTCTAATACCATGAACTCCGGCTTTCCCAGAAGAGCATTTGCAAGACCGAGTCTCTGTCTCATGCCAAGGGAGAAATTCTTAACTATCTTCTTGCCCGTATCCTGAAGATTTACTATCTCCAGAACCTCATCTATTCTTCCCTTATCAGGTATCCCCTTCTGAAGTCTTTGTTTCTCGAGGTTCTCTCTGGCTGTCATCTTCTCCTTCTCATAAGGTGTCTCAATCATGAAGCTCATTCTGCTTCTTGCATGATTAAGTCCCTTCTCATCAGAAGAGCCATACATTTCAAGCTCACCACTTGTAGGAAATGCAAGTCCTCCCATTATTTTCATTATTGTAGTTTTTCCGGCACCGTTAGGACCTATCAGACCGACAATACTTCCCTTCTTAATCCGGAAGGAAATTCCATCCAGTGCCATCTGAGTGCCGTACTGTTTTTTCAGGTTCTTAACATCTACGATGATATCTGACATTTTAATATCCTCTCTTAATCTGTTCCCCGGCCTGTTTTTCCTATACGAGGAATCATATTTTTCTGACTGATACTACTATAAAATGTAAATATAAAGAATTTCTTAAATAATTAAAGAATTTAAAAAAGTGACATTGAAATGTGTTTAACACTCATCTCAATATCACTTTTTAAGGTTTAAATATATATCAAAATATAGTTTATCTTCTTCCAGTACCGCTGTAATTATTCCCTTCTGTTTCTCTACAAGCAGCTTTACAATACATAAGCCAAGTCCTGCACTTCCATCACTTCGTGCTTTATCCGCCCGGTATGTCCTGTCGAAGATATGATTAATATCAATGGATTCAGAATTCTCGACGCTATTTCCAATCCTTATTCTGCAGCATTTACTAGATTCATTCTCTGACAATTTTTCATGGCTTTCCTTTGAAATTTTTCTTCCTCCAGCCATCTTAGCAGTTTCTTCTAAGCATTCTTCCGAGACAACCAGCTCGAAACTGCCCTTAGCATATTTCGTAATATTCCCTATCAGATTACTGAATACTCTTGAAAGCAGCTCCTTATTACCCTGTACAAATATGCTCTTATCAGGAAATGTAATCTCCGGAGTTAAATTATGATTCCTGATAAGCGTCTCATTTTCAACAATAAATTCCGAAAGAAATGAAACCACATTTAGTTTACATAATTCCACAGGTTTGCTGTCGCTCTCAAGTACTGACAGTTCGAAGAATTCATCTACCATCCCTTTCAGAGTATCTGCTTTACGACGACTGATATCCAGATACTCTCTTCCTTTAGGAGTCAGATCTTCCTTCTCCAGCATCTGAAGATTACCCTTAACAACCGTAAGCGGAGTCCTTAGATCATGCGCAATATCAGATATAGACTGCTCCAGCTGACGTCGGGATTTCTCAGTTTCAAGCTTAAGAGATTTCTGATAATCTATACTCTTATTCAGCTCTGTGGTAAGATTCTCAACATCTCTATCCAGCAAGGTTACTCTCATCTGACGGTTATAATCTTCTTCCCTGGTTTTCTTTATTTCCTTCCTCAGTTCCCGTATATTCTTCTTGATCAGAACCAGCCACGCAGCCAAAGTTATGTCAACCAATATAAGAACTGCAATTATAATAATCCGTATCATTATATTTCAATAAACCTCTACTATTAATTTCAGACAGGATTT
>CACZPG010000225.1 GCA_902782965.1 uncultured Lachnospiraceae bacterium | reverse complement strand
GCTGAGGTTATTCTTATTCATGATGCAGGGGATATCGGAGCCTGCATAGATGAATGTCTTCAGACAGCTCTCAGAATGCAGAAGGAAGATCCGAGGGTTTTCGTTCCACAGCAGTTTGAGAATTATAATAATATTCTTGCTCACAAAAATCATACGGCTCTTGAAATAATGGAACAGGTGGCAGGACCAATACACGGTTTCTGTTCAGGAATAGGAACCGGCGGAACGATTACCGGAATCGGTGAGGTTCTGAAGGCTCAGTATCCGGATATTGAGATATGGGCTGTAGAACCTGAGAATGCAGCAATCCTTGCCGGTGGAACCATTGGAACACATATGCAGATGGGAATCGGAGATGGAATCATTCCTAAGATTCTTAATCAGAAGATTTACAGTGATATTTATGTGGTTACAGATGAAGAGGCTATAGATACGGCCAAGAGACTTGCCAGAGAAGAAGGGCTGATGTGTGGTATCTCAAGTGGTACCAATGTGGCTGCAGCTCTTAAGCTGGCTAAGAAACTTGGACCGGGAAAGACTGTTGTAACAGTTCTTCCGGATACAGCCGAAAGATATTTCTCGACAGTTTTATTTGATGATTAAAATAATGCTTGAAGCATTTAAATATGATTTATATGAGGGAGGTAACAATCATGCCATTTATTGATTCAAAGATTTCGGTTAAGGTGAGTGATGAGAAGAAGGATATCATCAAGGCTCAGCTGGGACAGGCTGCATCTATTATCGGAAAGCCTGAGAGCTTCGTTATGATAGGTTTCGATGATGAGTATACTCTTTATTTCGGCGGACAGAAGATGGAGAAGGCAGTGTATGTATCTGTAGACGTTCTCGGTTCATCCAATTCTCCTGCCTGTGAACAGATGACAGCCAAAATCTGTGAGATCTACGAACAGGAGCTGGGAATTCCGGCCAGAAATATCTATGTTGAATATCGTTCAACAACAGACTGGGGCTGGGACGGAAGAAACTTCTGATAAGTTATCGAATAATACTAAATCATAAAAAAATGTGGAGTGACAAACAAATGAAGAAAAAAGGAATTATTTTTTTAGTCGTTACATTGATAATTCTTGGAATACTGATTGCATTTTCAGTAAATACACCAGGAACCGTAGATCCGGAGAGCTATGAACCGGCGGTTTATTCAACTATATTCTCGCTGCTTCCTCCGGTTATCGCCATAGTGCTTGCACTCATTACCAAAGAGGTATATTCCTCTCTGTTTGTAGGTATTGTTTCGGGAGCTTTTCTGTATGCGAATGGTAATATGGAACTCATGCTTAATACCATGATGTTCAATGAAGAAGGTGGAATGGTATTCAAGCTTGCTGACAGCTGGAATGTAGGTATACTTATATTCCTGGTAATACTCGGAATTCTGGTAGCTCTTATGAATAAAGTGGGTGGTTCTGCAGCTTTCGGTATCTGGGCATCCGAACATATCAAGTCCAGAGTCGGAACACAGATAGCTACAGTGCTTCTCGGAGTTCTTATATTTGTAGATGATTATTTCAACTGCCTTACAGTAGGATCCGTAATGAGACCTGTTACTGACAGACAGAAGGTATCACGTGCTAAGCTGGCATATCTTATAGATGCTACAGCGGCTCCTGTATGTATCATTGCTCCTGTATCGAGCTGGGCTGCAGCAGTTACCTCTTCAGTTCCTGATGATTCAGGAATCAACGGTTTCTCAATGTTCCTTAAGACAATTCCATATAATTTCTATGCGCTTACAACACTTCTTATGATGATTCTTATGATCGTAATGAAGTTCGAGTATGGTCCGATGAAGACTCATGAGAAGAATGCCTTCGAGAAGGGTGACCTCTTCACTACTGAAGCTCGTCCTTACGGAAATGCAGATCAGGAAATGAAGACTCCATATGGAAAGGTTATTGACCTTGTGTTCCCTGTAATCGTACTTATAGCCTGCTGTATCATGGGAATGGTTTATACAGGTGGATTCTTCTCAGGTGAGAGCTTTATAACTGCATTTGCAGACGCTGATGCATCTGTAGGACTTGTTATCGGAAGTCTTATTACTCTTATTATCACATTCTGTTTCTATATGGTAAGAGGAGTACTTACATTTAAAGAATTCACAGAGTGTATACCTGAAGGTTTCAAGGCCATGGTAGCACCTATCCTTATTCTTACAATGGCATGGACACTTTCCGGAATGACAGGACTTCTCGGAGCTAAGTTCTATGTTCACGATATAGTTGCTGCTTCAGCCGGCGGAGTTCAGATGTTCCTGCCAGCAATCATATTTGTTGTTGCAGTATTCCTTGCTTTCTCAACAGGAACAAGCTGGGGTACATTTGCAATACTTATTCCGATAGTATGTAATGTATTTGATGGTGCCGATACCTATGAGATGCTGGTTATCTCTATATCAGCCTGCCTTGCAGGAGCTGTTTGTGGAGATCACTGTTCACCGATTTCTGATACAACCATTATGGCTTCAGCCGGTGCACATTCGGATCATGTAAACCATGTATCGACACAGCTTCCATATGCTCTTACAGCTGCTGCTGTATCTGCAGTAGGTTATCTGTTAGCAGGAATCCTCGGTTATAAATTCGAAGGTTCAATTGC
>CACZPG010000224.1 GCA_902782965.1 uncultured Lachnospiraceae bacterium | reverse complement strand
TTCTGTGTTATTGAATGGAACATTCATCGCAAAACTGCAGCACTTCTTTCCACCTGAGTATAGAACAAGATTATTTAATACTTTAAGTGCATCCTTGTTACCATAGTTTTCACCGGTTGCAATAGTTACGCAGTACTTTCCGTGTAGCAGCTGTTCTATAACAAAATGTCCTCTGTCAACAAAGTCCTTCATAAGTCCGGACACGTTACTGGCATAAGTAGGCGAACCAAGCACCAGTCCATCCGCTTCTGCTATTCTTTGTGATAGTTTTTCTGCATCATCATCTATACAACAATGTCCTGTTTTATAACAGGAACAGCAGCCTTTACAATGCGACATATTAATATCTGATAGATTATAGAATTCAACATCTATGCCTTCCCTGGCAAGGTTATTCTCGACTATGCGGAGACCTTCTGCAGTTACACCGTTTTTCCTTGGGCTCCCATTAATTATAATTACTTTCATAATCATCTCACCTTTCCATCATTTAATTCAATTGTTTATATAATTTATTCTTCCGATTCCAATTCATAATTTACACAGCCTGAACCTTCTTATTAACAAAATGTGCCAACGCGTGCGCCAGTTTTAGATTTGCCATCATTAATATAATACTTACAACAATAGCTATAACTGTCACTGCATCAAATGTCATAATCCTCGTACATCTAAGAAGAATATTCACACTAACCGGAAGACATATTACGCTTGTAATAAAACTGGGAATATACTTTCTAAGATAAATCGTATGTCCTATATGAACTATGAAATGTCCCGCCAGAGAGAGAAATATTCCGAACCAAAATGCATATATTATCTTACTTGGAAAATAATAAGCCAGAAGACTCACACCAAAGAACGGAATAAACTCTTCATATACACCGGCTGCCATCCCCTCATTGGTTATACCTCGATAAGCATTCATAACCTTAGGGAATCTGTCATAAAGCCAGGGATTGTTCCTAAAAAACCAGCAAAAACCAACGACCTCCTCCATGTCATGAAATATAAATATTATCGGTAATAGTAATAAGTATTCCTTCACTTCTGTACCTCATATCATTTTATATTTTGATGTGGGTGTCATATTTTTACTCACACAATAATTACACACTTGTGTAATTTATAGTTATATGATACGATTTCCAATGATAGGTGTAAATAGCTTGAAGAAAAGTTACACGATTTTACAAATATGTGTATTTTATAAGCTCATTACAGGCGCTGATTTTCTATAACAATTCAAAAATACGAGGAATCACAAAATGAAAAACTCCATGAACCCTTCATCAATCAGATCTAAAAAAGAGATTACCGATGCATTAATAAAACTAATGCAGGATAATCTCTTTTCTGAAATCACTGTAAAACAGATAGTCCTGGAAACCGGTCTGGAAAGAAAGACCTTTTACAATAACTTTTCATCCAAAGACGATGTACTTGATTCTATAATCAACAATGCTATCTATGAATATGTCCAGGCTCTATCCACATCACCTGACGGACCACTTACTGTAATATTTGATTTTTGTGATAAAAACAGAGAACTGCTCCAGCTGCTTCATAGGAATAACATGCTGTATCTCTTGCTTCTCAAATTAAATGTGGTAATCCCGGAGCTCAATGAAAGTCTGGATATGAGTAATAATCCGTTCAAGGCACTTATCGGAAGTCTCGAACCGGATTACCTTATTGCCTTCAATATCGGCGCTATATGGAATGTTATATTTAAATGGGTTGACCGTGGAATGACCGATTCACCGGAATACATCAAGGAAACCCTGGAAGAATACTTAAAGCGACTGTAAATCCTAATAGTACCCCGGAAGTTACATATCAATAACACTGACCCTATGGATACTTATCTTACTGTGGTTCCCATGAGCCTTGCTGTCTGATTCCTGTCTTCTTTGCTTCATCAGTAAGTTTGCTTATTTCCTCATCAGAAAGAGTTACCTCAAGTGCAGCTGAAAGCTTTTCAGCATAACTTGGTTTTGTAATACCAACTATCGGGATAGCTCCTTTTTCTATGGCCCAGAGTATCGGTATCTGTGATTGATCAATTCCATATTTATCAGCTATATTTTTCATCGTCCCTAGAAGACCTTCTATCTTCTTGAATTTACTTTTGGGGAATTGAAAATTCCTCATGGAAAATGTAGGAAAATGATTCATTGAATTATATCGTCCTGCCAAAGCCCCCTGCTCAAGAACCATATATGCATAGTATTGAATACCCTTACTGTTGCAGTAATCTATAATCGGCTGCTGATCATTTCTGAGAAGGCTGAAATGATTCTGAACCGCACCAAGTTTAAGGCCATTCTTCTCAAGGTAGCTTTCAGCCGTCTTTATATTCTCCATAGATACATTTGATATACCGATAGACTTGATACGCCCATCTCTCATAAGGGGGATAGCTTCACTGAGATTCTTCTCTATATTATTCGGAGCATGAAGCCAGAAGAGATCTGCCGACTTAAGGTTAAGACGTTCCATGCTTTCGTTGAAGGACTTCACCAATGAACCGGCTTTATATTTCTTGTTTGGAAAGTACTTAGTAGAAAGGAATATATCTTCCCTGCCATTGATGAAACCTCCCAGAAGTCTCTCGCATGATCCCATTCCATAAACAGCAGCCGTGTCCCACTTAATGAATCCCGACTCCGTTGCCTTCTTGAAGGTTTCTCTAAGCGTTGTTTCATCATAACTTTTTCCAAACACCATTTTTGATCCATTATATCCTGATCCCCACGCCCAGGTTCCGATCATAACCTCTTTATTCATCTGACATACCTCCATAAAATTTCAATCCCTGATTATCCGGCGAAAGTAAAGTCTTGCTTTTCTCGACTTTTCCTCTCTTTCTGAAATAATTATATAATAAGAGGTATTTAAAATCTTTGTTTATTCTTTAATTATTCTTTAAATCCACCCCAAGCTTTTCCTTAAGTCCATTTAGTCCCAGATAGTGATAATAAATCAACATATCTAACTCTTTTGCAACGCTTTCTTCATCAGAATACTTAAGTAGAATATCCGTCAGACCATATATCAGGAGCTTTGATATCATCTCTTTTGCACCTTCATCATCTATTGGACAGACTTCTATGAATTTCCCAATAATGATTTGTTCTATCATTTTTCTATCAGTTCCTTCACTGGAACGAAGCGCTATAAGTATTCCGCTGCGATATCCGCAAAAAACCTTAGCCAGAACAACTGATATTTCCTCACATTTATCAGGAGTATACTTGCCAATAAAATCCTCTGTAAAAAAGAACGACATCAGTTTTATTATTTCATTCCTCGCAGGTCCCACAAGGGTTTCATATATTTCTTCTTTCGATTTATAATAACGATAAATGTTACTCTTGCTGATATAACTTCTCTCTGCGATCATTTTGAGGGATGTATTCT
>CACZPG010000223.1 GCA_902782965.1 uncultured Lachnospiraceae bacterium | reverse complement strand
TCTTTTTACTAATAATGGTCTGAATCTTGGTGGAGTATTCGAGAGAATGACCATGACAGGAAGAATGTTTTTTATCAGTGCGGCAATTGTAGCATTCTTTACCATATATACGCCGCTTTTCATCTGTGAGGAGTATACCGAAGGGTCCATAAAGAACAAGCTGATCGCAGGTTATACCCAGAAGCAGATATATGGAGCGGGGCTTCTTACACAGCTTAGTGCAGCAGGCATTATGTGGGTATTACATTTCGTATCAGGTCTGCTTGGAGGCGGACGTCCGAATGCTGAGTGGTGCCTGGAAATGATCATATTCCTTATTGCAGTTATTGGTTATGTTACAGTTATTTATTCACTGTCCTTCCGCCTGGAGAAGCCAATAAGAAGTACGATTATTTCATTTCTTCTGTTAAATGTAAACTTTAATATGATCACCTTTGGAAATCTTATGATCATGATTTCAAAAGGTGTAGCACTTAAAATTGCTGCAGTTATCTATAACATTTCTGTGCTTGGACAGTGGTTTGTACATACAGGACTTTCTGATGAGGAGGCAAATCCCGGATCCATTATTCAGATTATAATATCGATTTGTATTATCGCTTTGGCATTTATATTTGGAACCTCAAATATTAATAAGAGAGATCTTAAATAGAAGAGTTTAATGATAATTCCTGAAGGAAAGGATTAGATAGGATAAATGAAAAAATACAGAGTACTGCTTACTGGTCTTTGCATATTTGCAGTAGTTTATATAGGACTGCTTCTTGCGCTGGTTTCAGGAGTGATCGGTTCAGCAACGAAAAAAATAGATGGCATAGAGAAATATGCCCAGACCTTTGAGGAATTAAAAATCCCGGAAGATGCGAAGGTGGTTGGAATAGGGGAAGCTACTCATGGAAACTGTGAGTTTCAGACAGATAAGCTGAGGATGCTTCAGAAGCTGGTAGAAACAGGGAAATGTCATAGTATCGCATTTGAGATGTCACCGGGTGAATCGGCAGAAATAAATGATGCAATTCATAATGACAATGCTGATCTGACTGAGGTGCTGGGAAGAACTGATTATCCATTATATGATACCGAACAGATGGTAGAACTGCTTCAGTGGATGAGAGACTATAACCAGGGGAAGTCATATGAGGAGTCAGTTGTTTTATACGGAGTAGATATGCAGGGGATTAGCAGGAATGTGTCATATCTTGTTTCCTTTGCAGAATCCCATGAAGGTACATTTTCCAAAAAAGAAATGAAGCTGTTAAAAAAAATGAGCGCTGATCAGGATTATGATTATACAAAAGAGTTAGAATTTTTCAAAGACTTAAAAGAGGGTCTCGAGGCTGAGGAAAGTCAGGAATTTGGTTACGTGGGCATAATCATAGACGCTGTTATACAGGGAATTACTGCTCCGGACTTTAATACAGAAGCAAGTGCGTATTCAAGTCACAGGGACAGTTCCATGGCAGAGAATCTGAAGAGTTTCTACGATTTGGAAGAAAGGAGAGGTTATACACAGATAATAATAACTGCACATAATGGACACGTTATGAGAGGTGAACAGGATGGGTATGACGTCACCGCGATGGGAGGATACATAGATGAGATATTTGATGGCAGCTATTTCTGTGTCGGAACAGCCTACTATAATGCCTGTGTAAATATCCATGTATCCGGAACCTTTGATGATGATTATCTTCGACAGGATTTTAATTTCTGTTCAGATGATATACTTGCATATCAGGCTAAATACTTTGATGGGGAAAGCTACTGTCTGAATTTTAAAGAAATCGATGATACAAACAGTGAGGTTTATAGAAGAGTTTATAAGGATGGATTTATGGGACTGGTTGGAGAAGGTTACAGTGCTGCTACGGGAATGAGAAAAGACGATCGTATAAAACTGGTTCAGGGTGACAGATTTGATGCAGTGATATATTATTATAATGTTACACCGATACGCGTGTTGAATTATTAAAATGATATAAATCCCGGGAGAATGAATATGAAATATGTCCTGCTGATCAGTGTATGCATTAATGCAATGCTGATAATAAAAATAAGTGTTATGAGAATGTCACTAAGAGAACTGGCAAAGGATTTTGAAGAAAGGGCTTCACTGGACAGCGATACCATGCTTGGAGTTTCAAGCCGTGACAGAAGTATCACTTATCTGGCAAGTGTGATGAACAAGACTCTGACCAGACTCAGGGACATGTACCATAGCTATAAGCAGGGGGATGAAGGTCTGAAGATTGCGATAACAAATGTGGTTCACGATATAAGAACACCGCTTACCGCAATCTGTGGATATCTTGAGCTGACTCAGAGGCTTGATAAATCTTCCGAGATGGAGAAGTATCTGGAGGTAATAAGCGAACGAACTCATTATATGAAAGAACTTACCGAGGAGCTGTTCGAATATCTGCTTATCAGAAATGTGGATGAACCGGAAGCTAAACAGGAGGTTAATATTAATCGGATGCTGGAAGATTGTATCATGAACATGTATCCGACTCTGATGGAGAAGGGGATAAAGCCTGAGATAGATATAACCGAAACCCGAATAGTTCGAAATCTGTATCCGACCTACCTTGAGAGGATATTCAATAATCTTATCAGCAATGCATTAAAATACAGTGATGAAG
>CACZPG010000222.1 GCA_902782965.1 uncultured Lachnospiraceae bacterium | reverse complement strand
TTCCATAGCCTCAGCACTTCCGTAGAACTTTCCGATTACATTCTCTATCTCATCTTCAAAGCCGAGAAGAGGTTCTATCTGAAGTCCACTGGAAATACTGATATCATCTATAGCCATAAGATCCATAGGATCTGCCATACAAACCTGAAGCATATTAGGATTGTCAGGATTGTATCCAACAGGCATGGCCTTGTATTTCTGCACAAGATCCTTGGATACAAGTTTAATAACATTTTCATCAACTTGTACCGAATTAATCTCACAGAAATCAATTCCCATCTGCGTCGTAAGAACCGTGATAAGGAGTTCTCTTGAAATAAAGCCCATCTCCATTATGATATTACCAAGCATTCCACCTTCTTCTTTCTGCTTGGCCAGAGCTTCCTGAAGCTGTTCATCGGTGATAGCTCCTGCTTCTACCAGAAGGTCGCCGACACGGATTCTCTTTCTCGCACCTGTAAGTCGCATATAAATCTCCTCTGTATAAATGCCAAATGGCAACATAATTATTCTGAAAAAAGGCGCAATTCCCCCGCACCCACGTTACGTTAACATAAGTATTATAACACAAGCAAAAAAATAATCAAATAAAAAGAACAATTTTGTTTTTTTTATTGCATTATTACCAATACACCCCAATAGATAGTGTTTATTTGATAGAATAAACACTACTTATTTGTGCAATACTAACAAAAGATTTATCGTTTTCTGATTATCATTCCTAAATCAGCAACCCTATTATCGTCTACCTGATCATAGTATACCCTAAGTTTCTGCTTAGGATGTGGAGCCGACTCCTGGCTGCGCCCAAACTCATCCTTTATATCAGTAATCGTTATCAGCAGATTACTTCCATCATGCAGCATTATTTCCAGCGAGTCACCAACCGAGAATTTGTTCTTCTGAAGCATTTCTATACTTCCATCATCATTTATGGCATCAATCCTTCCTATGTAAGTTGCATTCTTAATATAGGTATTATTGTCATATATCTGATCCTCTTCAGAAGGCTTACCATAATAGAAGCCTCTGGTGAAATCCCTCATAGTGCAGGCAGATATCTCTTCTATATCATGATCAATCTTGGAAGCATACAGATCCGGACTCTCAAAATAATCATCAATCGCTTCTCTATATGTTCTTGCAGCTGTCGCCACATAGAGATTAGTCTTCATTCTTCCTTCAACCTTAAAGGAGTCTATTCCCGCTTCTACAAGATCAGGAATCTTGTCAATCATACAGAGATCCTTGGAATTAAAAATGTAAGTACCTCTCTCATCCTCTTCTACAGGAAGGAACTCACCGGGACGATTCTCTTCCATAACAGCATATTTCCATCTACAGGGATGAGTACACGCTCCACGGTTTGCATCTCTGCCGGTGAAATAATTGGACAGAAGACATCTGCCGGAATAAGAAATACACATAGCCCCATGCATAAAAGCTTCTATCTCTAAATCTTCAGGAATGTTATCCTTAATTTCTCTTATTTCTTTAAGCGAGAGCTCTCGGGCGGCAACCACACGTGTTGCACCCATGTCATACCAGAATCTGTAAGTCATATAGTTAGTGTTATTTGCCTGGGTACTTATATGAATATCAGTATCCGAACCCTTCAGAACACGGCTCGCAATACTGAACATTCCGGGATCAGAAACCAGGACCGCATCCACCTTAAGACTTTTAAGCTGTTCGAAATATTCTTCAGCCTTCCTGATATCCTCATTATGCGCAAATATATTCGTGGTCACATATAGCTTAACATCATGAGAATGCGTATACGCTACAGCTTCCTGCATCTCTTCATATGTAAAGTTATCCGCCTTAGCTCTGAGGCCGAAACGGTTTCCACCAATGTATACTGCATCAGCGCCATAATCTACAGCAACCTTTAGAGTTTCCAGTCCTCCTGCCGGAATAAGCAGTTCAGGTTTATTCATAATCAGCTTCTCCTCATTTCACGACAGAAACTGCAACCCCGTCTCCTATAGACAGTATTGCAGTTTCTAATTCTTCTGTATTAGTTATATATTCCAAATACTCTCTCATCCTGTCATGAATAGTTCTGTCTCTCTTCTCAACAAGAAAATGAGACTGAAGAACTTTGCCGTCTTCAAATATATTATCTGTAACAATGACAGTTCCGGGATGAGACAGCCTGATACATTCCTTAAGATATATCATATACTGTGCCTTCGCGGCATCTATAAAAATAAAATCATATTTATCGTTAAATTCTTTAATTGTTTGGGCTGCATCCCCCTGATAGATAATAACATCTGATTTAACATTTACAGAATCAGATTGTTCATCACGAACAGCAACGTTACCGTACACAGTCCTGATATCACATACATACCCGGCACGAACAATATTATCATGAGCTTCCTGAACCCGGTCTTCTGATAATTCACAGGTATCTATATGGCAGCCGCCAGCTCCAGCCATAACTATTGCTGAATAACCAATGGCCGTTCCTATCTCCAGAATTCTCCCAGGGCGATTCATCGCAATAAGAGTTCCGAGAAAGCTCTCCATATCTCTTCTTATAATAGGTACATTTCTATCCTCGGCAGATTCACGGAGGGATTCAAGGATATCATTTCGATCCTTACTATATGACAGTATAAAATCTCTGATCCTTTCGTAATCCATCCCAATCAAACCTCATCCTTTAATCACCAATCCGATACAACCATTCAAGCCTACTCTTCAACCGGCGCTGTATCATCACTATTTTCCGGAGGAACATAATCATCTCCCTCAGAAGCTCCACCTTCAACGCCTTCCATATCTGCTCCGGCACCTACATCTGAGTTATCATGTATTTCAGCAGCATCAACAGGAGTTGCAATCGAAGGTTCTTCTTCCTCCGTTCTATACTGAATTTCATTAGCAGATGCTCCACCGGTTATGATAGCAAGTATCTCACTGTAGGTCATGGACTGAGATAACGGATATCTGCCCGGTTTAATATCTTTACCTAATTCGTTTATCTTAATCTTGGCCATCAGAACATATTTATTCTTGACTACGCCGGCATCATAAATTGCCTGTGACACAGTTTTCGTAGAAGAATCCGGTTCAATGACCACTGTTACATATTCCGTATTCTTAACATTCTTAGCCGAATCGTAGAATATATCATGAGAGAAATTATACGACATCGAGAAGCCTTTAACCATAACAAGCACTATAACAGCATCGATAAGCAGCTGAAACGCATAATACAGAGCTACCCTGAGTCTGTTCTCGGTTCTGTACGCATTTCTCCTTCTGATATTTTTGATATTCTTAGCATTTCTGATTTTTGTAGTTCTTCTAATTTTCAAGTGTACACCTCTTTAATCCATTATCAGCCCATCTGACACTTTATCTATTACACTTCTGACAAGCTTTGAAAAGGCACTCTCCGCTCTCAGATATTCGTTAACTGTAGAATTATGAAGCAGATCATCATTCTCATTATAGATTCTCAGAATCTCATCATAGGGATTACCTTCAGTATACTGAAGGATATCCGAATATATTCTCTTGAAATCCATGAGGGAATTATACAGATCATCATTAGCTTTAATTGCATTTCTCGCATGGGTATAGGTCTTGTATTCTTCCGACTCACGTATCAGCTGATTAAGTTCTGCACATCTATATTCTATCTCAGTCATATTTATACCTCTGAAATTATAGGCAGTATCATCGGACTTCTCTTAGTCCTTTCCCAAAGAAACTGTCCCAGATCTTCCCTAAGTCTGTTCTTGATTCTGCTCCAGTCTACGTTCTCGTCATAGAGACAATTATACAGAGTCTCAGATGCCACATCCTTACACTGTTCTATCAGAAGTTCAGATTCTCTTACATATACAAAACCTCTGGACACAATATCCGGACCGGCAAGAATCTGATTTGTACCTCTTTCAAGTGTAACCACAACTACCATCAGACCATTCTTGGAAAGATGCTGTCTGTCTCTCAGCACGATATTTCCAACATCACCAACTCCAAGTCCATCTACGAATACGCCTCTTGCAGGAACTTTATCGACCACTTCGAAGCAATCTTCTCCTATTTCAAGAATCTCGCCGCAGGAAAGAATCTTGACTCTCTCTCCCGGTATTCCCATCTCCTGAGCAAGCTCAGAATGTCTCTTCAGATGTCTGTATTCACCATGAACAGGAATTGCATATTTAGGTTTAGTCAGTGCATAGATAAGCTTAAGCTCTTCCTGGCAGGCATGTCCGGATACATGAGTATCATGATAGATTACTCTTGCACCTTTCTGCTCCAGCTCATTCATTACTCTATATACCGACTTCTCGTTTCCCGGAATCGGACTCGACGAGAATATTACCACATCTCCGGGAATAATGGAAATCTTATTATGCAGAGAAGAAGCAATCCTCGAAAGAACAGCCATATTCTCTCCCTGACTTCCCGTAGTAATAAATACCAGTTTCTCTCCGGGATAATCCTTGGCATCGTCAATATCTATAAGTGTATTATCAGGGATATTGATATAGCCCAGTTCTGTAGCTATCCTGATAATATTAACCATACTTCTTCCATCCACCACACATTTGCGGCCATACTTGTATGCCGAATTGATTATCTGCTGAACTCTGTCAACATTAGATGCAAATGTAGCAATTATAAGACGGTGATTTCTATTGTCATCAAAAATATGATCAAAAGTCTTGCCCACATTCTTCTCAGAAGGTGTATAACCCGGACGTTCCACATTTGTGGAATCAGCCATGAGCGCAAGCACACCCTTCTTTCCAAGCTCACCAAACCTCTGCAGATCTATTACCCCTCCGAATACAGGAGTGTAATCCACCTTGAAGTCTCCGGTATGCACAATTATACCTGCAGGAGTATAGATAGCCAGAGCAGCTGAATCAGCTATTGAATGATTGGTTCTGATAAATTCTATTCTGAAGCAGCCAAGATTAATGGTCTGCCCATAGGTCACAACCTTCCTTCGAATGTTATCAATGAGCCCATGCTCTGAAAGCTTATAATCTATAAGCCCCATTGTAAGCTTGGTTGTATATATAGGTATATTTATCTCCCTCTCAATATAAGGAATGGCACCTATATGATCTTCATGACCATGTGTTACTACCATTCCTCTGAGCTTGTCTTTATTCTCTTTAAGATAAGTTATATCCGGAATGACCAGATCAATTCCCGGCATATCATCATCAGGAAACGCAAGTCCTCCATCTATAACTATAATGTCATCCTTATACTCTATTGCAGTTATATTCATACCTATCTGCTCAAGTCCACCAAGAGGTATGATCTTAACCGTTTCTTTATTATTATCCAAATTAAACTATTCCTCCGAATTCAAACTATTCATATAAGATTCAAGTATAATTGCAGCAGCTATCTTATCAATATACTTCTTTCTCTCTGATGCAGGCACTTCCATCTCTTCAAGGATTTCATCAGCTTCTACTGTAGTAAGCCTTTCATCCATTTCCACTATCTCCAAACCTGTCCTGCGTGATAGCTCTCCAATAAACTCCCTGGTCTTCTCTGTTCTTTCCCCTTCGGTATCATCCATATTGTAGGGCATGCCTACCACTATCTTCTCTACCGAATATTCTTCAATCAGCTTCTCAATCGTCTGATAAGTCTTTCTGAGTTTCCCGGTTCTTTCTCTTGTAATTGTAGTAACAGGCTGTGCAGTCAGCATCAGCCCGTCAGTAACAGCGACTCCAACAGTCTTGTCGCCGTAATCAAGTCCCATGATTCTCATCAATCGTCCTCATGATTATATTAATGTTTTTCATCCTTCCAGCATATCAAGCAATAATCAGTGAATTATGCAGACAACTTATTTCAGTCTTGTCTCTATATAATTCTCCATCAGAAGCTCAAGTATCTCATCACGTTCTGCTTTCATAATAAGACTTCTTGCACCCTTATAGCTCGTTATGTATGTCGGATCACCGCTCATTATATATCCGACAATCTGATTAACAGGATTATAGCCTTTCTCAGACAAAGCTTCATATACTTCAGCTATGATATCTGAAACTTCGATGGTATACTCTCTCTCGAGATTGATATCCTGTGTATGCTGCTCAAATCTTTCCATAATACTTTACCTTCCAAACGCAATATAATAAGCCAAAAACAACCATTCTCATTTCAAGAGTTTAACACAAATGCAAACATCAAACAATAGGTAATTATATTATGTCAAACTACAAAGGCGCCGGATTTCTCCGACGCCCT
>CACZPG010000221.1 GCA_902782965.1 uncultured Lachnospiraceae bacterium | reverse complement strand
TGCAGAGTTGTATATTCTGTCGTATTTGACGCCGAATTCAGTGAAAATGTTTTTGATACAGAATCAAATACCACCTTGCTTTGATCGAGCTTTAAAGCGGGGCGTACGCCAAGCTCATCTGAGAGGTTGTCACCGTCTTCGTCGACTTCACCGGTATCGCCGTACACGACTGCCGCATAGTAATAGTCGTAACCCTGCGAACAGAGCCACCATATGTTTTGCTCAGCGCCAGATGCCATAGAGCACTTTAGCACATTGGAATTTGCATTATAGATTATCTCTGCCTCACCACTTGACAGGAGGAACATCTTGTTATTACTAACTGCTGTTTTAGCACCTGTTGAAATACTTTCCGCATAGTAATTATTTACGGCAGATTCCACTGTAGAACCAGCGTATGTGTTGTCTGAACCAAACCATGATGCCCCAACACATTCTTTTGAAAGCAGCGTTACAGTACTATCATCATAATCGATAAGATACCAGGGCTTGCCGTCAAAAGTTATTTCTGTTGTGGTATTTTTTAGGCTTGCATAGGGAGGAGCATCATCCGCATACGCCGTCAACCCCATCCCCGGCATCAAGCCCAGAGCCAATGCAATCGTGAGCACAATGCTCAATAAACGTTTCCATATTTTTTTCTTACCCTTCATAGAAAATACCTCTCGTATATTTTTTTGGCAAAACCGCCGGATAAATTATAAAATCCCCCATTGGTATAAAAAACAATAAACCATTGAAATTATATCACATAATAAATTATATAACCACAAAAACAATACATTTCATAATAATAACTACCAATATCTTAAAATATCTTAAACTATCTAATAAAATCTCATTAACTCTTTCCGAATCATCCTCTGAATGATATAATAAGCCCCATGAATAGAAAGATGATTACAATTATATTATTATGTGTTCTTGCGGGAATATTCATCTATGGAATAATAAATCTGGCTCTTCCTGAAATATATGAGAGAAGACAGAAAGCCGCTTCCGACAGGGCTGCTACAGAAGCTTATAATGATTCCAGCAATTCTTCTTCCGACAGTTCTTCTACTGGCGATTCAGATATCTCTGAAGGCTGGCAGAAAATTGATGGAGACACCTATTATTTCCGTGAGAACGGAGAAGCAGCCTGCGGTCCAACCCTCGTTGAAGGCAGACTGCATTATTTTGATGAAGAAGGCAGACTTCTCAGTGGCTGGAATACGGTGGAGGATAAGACTCTCTATCTGACTGACGAAGGTACAGCCTACAGCGGATGGCTGAATTATCTCGGTCACAAATACTATATTAACAGCGACGGAACTCCTGCGACAGGCATCAGGGATGTAGACGGCAAAACACTTACCTTCAACGAGGAAGGTCAACTGATCACTGAAGACGATTTCCTGGCAGAACTAGAATCCGATCCTAACCAGGCCTATGATTTCAGAAATAATGAGCTTCAGACCATCGGTTCCCGGGAACTGGTATTCAGCGACAAGAAAACCGTATTTGAAGCAATCAGGAAGACCACTAAGGATTACAGATACAATATCTCCTTCATCGTAATGGATATGTGCACCGGTGAAGGCCTGACCTATAATATTGACCAGAAGTATTATTCAGCAAGCGCTATCAAAGGGCCATACATCGCAGCTCTCACCGAAGCCAGACCTGAAATGATTGATACAAACGCAAGGGCCATGACAGAAATAGTCATGAATTCGGACAATAAACTGTACAGTGGTTACAGAAGATCCTATGGCCGGGATTTCCTGCTCAAGCTTTGCGAGGACCTTGAAATAGACGAACCTTCCATGGTTTATAATTATCCTCACATTTCTGCCAGAGACATGGCAAAGTTCTGGATTCACGATTATTATTATTTCAATACTAACCCGGACGGCATCAGAATCAGGAACTGGTATGAATCACCTAACCAGTCCCCTATCCATGCTGTGTTTGAAGGGCAAAAATATACCACCCAGTCAAAGGCCGGGTGGATATGTGAAGGTCGATATGCTGTTTCAAATGATGCAGGTATAATTTATCCCGCTAACGGACATCCATTTATGATCGTCATATGTTCAGATCTGCCTTCAGATCTGGAATCCCTGGAGCCACTGGTACGGGCATTAGGGGAAGTAATTCAGTGATTCATCCATTTAATTATACAATATACAACTATTTCTATTCCGCAAACTTAATAGAATCATAAACCTCGAAGTCTACTGACTTCTCATAACTGAAATCCGGATCAGTTTTCTTAAGCCAGTCTTCATAATGTGTATCCATATATTTCCTTCTCTTGCTGACGATAAGCTCCTGTTTTCTCGCATCAGTAGCCTCTCTGTCGGTCAGAGCCTTCATGTAGAATATATGATATCCGAATTCGGATTCAGTGACCAGACTGTAGGAACCATCCTCAAGTCCATACATACTCTCACATATATCCTTACCATATATACCTTCTATTTCAGAAGGTGTCATTGTATAGTACGCAGAATTATGAAGTCCATAGTATTCTGCCAGTCCCTCTATATTAGTACTGCTGGTATTCGATTCCGAAGTACCGTCATTATATGTACTCTCTATAGGATTAATGAGAGTATTATAAGCCTGAAGCGCTCTCTCATACTGTGCCTCTTTCTCATCTTCTGAGAAGCCGGTCACATCACCATTGGAAGCAACACTGTAGCATTCAAAATACAGATCATAGAATGTAGTCTCTCTGGCATCCTCATCCGAAACTTCAATTCCCGCTTCATCGATAATAGAATCATAAACCTTTCGGGCAAGTGCATTTTCCTGCATAACCTTCTGTACCATCTCATAGGTAAGATCCATATTCTCAATCTGTTCATCTGTGAGATTCTCATAGAAGGCATCCGTCTGAGAGCTGACCTCTGATGCCTCATCCTCAGAAAGCGCAATCTTCATTGTTGAAGCTCTGGACTGAAGCAGCTTTACATGAACTATATCATCTATGATATCCCTTCTCGTCAGGTCTTCCATATTGGCACTGTCATCTCTTGTCACTGAGATATCAACTCCCCAGATTCCCTTGCCATATATAGACTCATAATCTTCCTTTACAGTTGTTGCATACAGATACACTTCACCAAGTGATATATTCTCACCGCCAAAGGTGAATACTGTATCCTCAGGGGATGCAACCGGCTCTTCATGCCGACCACAGGCCGCCAGAGAAAGTACGAAACAACATATAAGGATTGCTGAGATAAATTTTTTATTCATTCCAATATTCCTGCCCGTTTCCTTCATATCTCTTATTTTTCTTATTCCGGTATCAGCAAGGTCTCCACATCATGAATGACTTCTCTTACACTTTCCAGCATAGTTTCCTGAATCATTCCGGAGGTCTTCACCATGAAGCCTGACTGTTTGGTAGTGATCAGCTTCATATTTCCCTTATATTTCTTCAACAGACCATCAATCTTCTCTACCTGAAGCTTTCTCGGATCCTGAACTATATAATTCATCCATCC
>CACZPG010000220.1 GCA_902782965.1 uncultured Lachnospiraceae bacterium | reverse complement strand
TTCTGTAAGACTTAATGCTGACGAAAAGGGTTCGGACAGCAATGCCGGTTATCTGATTGGTACGCTTATTGTATCGCTGGTTATAGCTATTGGTATTTTCATGCTGCTTCCTGCTTTTATTGCAAATCTTCTATATAAGGTGACCAGTAGTTCCATAATCGTGAATGTTTTCGAAGGTCTGTTAAGACTTGCTATATTTATTGGTTATGTAGCGGTGATATCATTTATGGAAGATATTAAGAGAACCTTTATGTATCATGGCGCAGAGCATAAGACGATCAACTGTCTGGAGGCCGGAGACGATCTTACTGTTGAAAATGTAAGAAAACATACCAGGTTTCATAAAAGATGTGGTACGAGCTTTGTTTTCATAGTAATGATAATAAGTATATTTGTATTTATGTTTGTGCATACAAAGGTGTTATGGCTCAGACTTCTATCGAGAATCATATTAATTCCTGTAATAGCAGGTATATCATATGAGGTTATCAGGTATGCCGGAAAATATCAGAATGCATTTTCTGATATTCTGAGTGCTCCGGGACTCTGGGTTCAGAGGCTGACCACAAAAGAACCGGATGATGATATGATTGAAGTTGCTATCAGATCAGTAGAAGGTGTTATTGACTGGCATGAATATGTGGACTGCGTGAGAAATGACAGTTTTGAAAAGTAAACTAATAGCTGATAAGCGTATCAGCGCTTAAGAGGTATAAGGCTTGTTTGAAGATAAGATACAGTTTGAAGAAAACTCAATAGGTGCCCTGATAGCGAAGGGTGGCAAAATTCTTACTGATGCCGGAATTGAGAATTCGAAAGCTGAAGCAAGAATTCTCATGGCGGAATATCGTAATGAAGATATTGCATCACTATATGCACATTTATCAGACAGACTTGATGATTTTACTATCATGAGATATATGAAAGCTATCAGGAAGAGGACTACGCATTATCCTTTCCAATACATTTTAGGTTATACCTACTTTATGGATCTCAAGTTCATCTGTCGTGAAAAGGTACTTATACCCAGATTTGATACAGAAAATCTGGTAATGCATGCGCTGGAATTATCTCCGGCAAAAGGGATAAAAGTTCTTGATATGTGTACCGGTTCCGGTTGCATTGGAATTGCTTATAACCTATGGAGAGAAAAGGAAGGTTACTCGGATGATGTGACGCTTTCTGATATATCCGAGAATGCTATTTCTCTTGCAACAGAGAATGCTGCTGCACTGGAGGCTGGAGTGAAGATAGTACAAAGCGATCTTTTCGAAGCTTTCAGAAATGCTGATGGAACTCCGGCGGTTAAATTCGATATGATTCTAAGCAATCCGCCTTATATAAGGACGAAGGATATCAATAATCTGATAAAGGATATCAGAGATTACGAACCCAGACTTGCTTTGGATGGTTCTCCTGATGGTCTGTCGTTTTACAGAAGGATTATTTCTGAAGCTCCTGAATTTCTGAATGAAGATGGTAAGCTTATCTTCGAAATAGGAAGCGAAGAATATATGGATGTGCAGGATCTGATGCTCGATGCAGGTTTCAGGGATATCAAAAGACTGAAGGATATGAGTGGACTGGACAGAGTGGTATCCGGAGTGCTTTACTGACGATGCAAATCCTGGAGTGTTATATAGGACTGTGTTTATGTATTTGTGCGTTTATAGCTGTATATAAAATATGGTGAATAATATTATAAAAAATTATATATATATTTAGTAGTGCATAAAAATTGTAATAAAAAGAAATTTTATAAAAAGAAATGCAATAAAAATTAAAGGGAGAAAATAAATGTTTGACAGATTAGAAGAACTGGTTGCTAAACTGGAAGAAATAATGAAGCAGCTTTCTGACCCGAGTATTGTCAATAATCAGGAGAAGTATAAGAAACTGATGAAGGAACAGAGTGATCTGACTCCTATAGTAGAGAAGTATAAGGAATACAAGGCTGCTAAACAGAGTGAAGAAGAAAGTCTGATGCTTCTGGATGAGGAATCTGATGAAGAAATGAAAGAGCTTGCGAAGGAAGAACTGGCTGAATCCAAGAAGGCTATCGAGAGATGTGAACAGGAGCTGAAGATTCTGTTACTTCCAAAGGATGCTAATGATGATAAGAACGTTGTTGTAGAAATTAGAGCAGGAGTTGGTGGTGAAGAAGCTGCGCTCTTTGCTTATGAGCTCTATCGTATGTATCAGCATTATGCTGAGAAGAAGAGATGGAAATCCGAACTTATATCAATTGATGATACTGGTATCGGTGGTATTAAGGACGTAACCTTTATGATCAAGGGTAAAGGTGCATATTCCAAGCTTAAGTATGAGAGTGGTGTGCATCGTGTTCAGCGTGTCCCTGAGACAGAATCCGGTGGACGTATACATACATCGGCAGCATCTGTTGCTATCATGCCTGAGGCAGAGGATGTTGATATAACAATTGATGAGAAAGATATCCGTATCGACGTTATGCGTGCGTCCGGAAACGGTGGTCAGTGTGTCAATACCACTGACTCAGCTGT
>CACZPG010000219.1 GCA_902782965.1 uncultured Lachnospiraceae bacterium | reverse complement strand
GTCTCCGACTCTGACTTCGTCAACTGACACTGTCTTCTCCACATCTCCATCCAGGAGTACTGCTGTCTTGGGAGCCATATTCATAAGAGATTTTAGTGCATCTGTAGTCCTTCCCTTTGATTTTGCCTCCAGCGTTTTACCCACCGTTATCAGAGTAAGTATTGTTGCTGCCGACTCAAAATAGAACTGATCCATAAAATACATGACCTGCTCATTATTATTCGCCTTCACCGCCCAGGTCATGGCGAAAAGAGCATAAACACTATAAGTAAAGGATGCCGTCGCCCCAAGAGCAACCAGAGTATCCATGTTGGGAGATCTATGTATCAATCCCTTAAATCCACTTATAAAGAACTTCTGGTTTATTACCATTATCAGTCCGGAAAACAGTAGTTCATATAAACCCATTGCCACATGATTCCCATCCAGAAATCCCGGAAGCGGCCAGTTCCAAAGCATATGTCCCATAGAAACATACATAAGCGGAATAAGAAGAATCACCGAGGCTATAAGTCGTTTCTTCAGCTTGGGCGTTTCTATATCCTTAAGGGAATCCTCCATACCCACTGAAACAGATTTGTCATTCTTAGGTTGTTTCAGAGCCGCTCCGTATCCCGCAGCCTCAACAGCTTTTATTATGTTTTCAGGAGATGCACTTCCCTCGACACCCATGGAATTAGTAAGAAGACTTACAGCACAGCTTTCTACACCTTCTACTGCATTTACAGCCTTTTCCACTCTTGCCTGACAGGCAGCACAGCTCATTCCGGTTACATTGTATTGTTCCATATTTCACCTTCATCGCTAAAGCAATTCTTATGTTGCAGCGTATCACTTCATCATCTTCTGCAACGTAGCTACAAGCTCATCGATAACTTCATCATTTCCCTCACGGATATTATCTGCTACACAGGTCCTCATATGGTTTGCAAGAAGAACCTTATTGAAGCTGTTAAGAGCATTGGTTATAGCAGATACCTGAATCAATATGTCCGTACAATAAGCATCATTTTCAAGCATTTTCTCAACACCACGAACCTGACCTTCAATTCTCTTAAGTCTGTTCATCAGATCTTTTCTTTCTTTTTCATCTCTGTCCTTATGTTTTCCAGAGCAGTATGGACATCCTTCCTGTGATTCTTCCGTCTTATCTATATCCTTATCTATATCAAGATTTTCGATTTCACTATTCTTATCTTTTGACATAAGGCTTCCTCCTAAACAAGATACCCCCGTAGGGTATATTAACTATCCATCAATATATACCCCTATAGGGTATTTGTCAAGGGTATTTTAAAAGGGTTGCTGTCTGTTATAGACAACAACCCTAATAGACGTATTAAATGTCAACAGTTACTTTTTTGATGAGACAACTTAAATATCAGAAGAATATCATAAACATAACAATTGCGAAACCAATAACAAAAGCAAAAGCACCTTTATCATTTTCCTTCTTTGTTGCAAGTAAAGGTATTTCTTCCATGGTAACATATATCAACGCGCCTCCGGCCAGTGCCATGACATATGGTAGTATGGTCGGGAAAAGCAGTGAAACAATAACTGTGATTATTCCAAGCAGTGGTATAGGAACCCCCGAAACGATTCCCATAAAGAATGCCTTTCCTGTATTAGTACCATGTTCACGTATCGGAAGTGACACAAAGAGCGCCTCAGGAATATTCTGAACTGCTATAGCTATTGCGAGAACAATTGCAGTAGACGCTGAAATCCATTCAATCTTCAGGAAGTGTCCGGCATAGATAGCCCCCAGAGCAATCCCCTCCGGTATATGGTGAATAACCTCGGAAAGCATTACCTTCATATCATTATCAAGCTTACTCTTCAGCCCCTCGGTTATATTTGAATAGGCATGGGTGTGTGGAACGATAATGTCAAGTATATACTGAAGTATAACGCCTCCGCAGAAACATATGACTACAGGAATGATTCCATTTGGTGTGCTTGTTTTTAATCCCATAACCGCAGGTTCAATCATTCCCCATACAGCAATTGAAATCATGATTCCTGAGGTACCTCCAACCAGAATCATTCTTAAATTATCCGTAATCTCGTTCTTTTTGGCATATACGATTGCAGCCCCCAGAAGAGTTCCTATCAGAGGTATCAGCATTCCGAAGATAGTTTCTGTATCAGACAGTGCCTCAGATTTATCCAGATAAGTAATAAGGGAACGAAGTCCGATGAATATAAGTATGGTTCCTCCCATTATTTCAGAACCCGACTTATAACGCATGCCGAATATATGCCCGATCTTTACCCCCAGCATAGAGATAATACAGGTGATAACACCTATCATAAGGACAGCAACCAGTACATTTATGATTCCGGCTGTTGCAAATATTTTTACAGGAACAGCCACAAATGTAATTCCTACCGCCAATGCATCTATACTGGTAGCAACTGCCATCATAAACATTGTCTTCACATCAAATTCCGGCTTTACTTCTTCAGGGGGTGCGAACGCCTCCTTAATCATATTGCCTCCGATTATGCTTAATAGTGTGAAAGCCACCCATGGAGCCACAACACTGATAAGCTTCTCAAATCGTGATCCCACCAGATAACCGATTAGTGGCATTATTCCCTGAAAGGAACCAAACCAGATTCCACAAAGCAGATACTCCTTAGCTGTTACTTTCTTAACAGCCAGGCCCTTACATATGGACACAGCAAAAGCATCCATTGCCAGACCAATGGACAGAAGAAATAATTCAAATAAACCCACTTTTTAAACTCCTTTGATTAATACTATTCCTTTGAACATAATAAAACCCAAGTACAGTAAAACTATACTTGGGCATACTTACAAAATATAAACTTCATGTACAGCTTTACAATATGAACTATACATGAGTCTCGCAATTTAAAACAAGCCAGACCGGAAGGTCAGTATGTTGACTTGCTACGTTACACGCTTGCTACTCCCCCATGGGATTTACGGGTAATAATCTATCATGTAACTTAGTGCATGTCAAATTATTTTTTCTAGCCGGTATTCTAAGTTCTCTTCATCAACATTTAAATAATTAACAATTTGCCCTTAGTTTTCTCATCCTTCGGATTCTCAAAACTATAAGGACTGCCAATCCTCCCGCCAGAGCGATAAGCGCTAAAGCGAAGGATCCGACACCTGTTGGTATAATTGATGAAAGATTGTTAGTTACCTCAAGTGTTGTATCAGCTACTACCGGGAACGTAAGTGTTTCTACTGTCTCGGCATCTTCACTGTTAAACTTAAACTGAGATTTATATCCTTCAGTATCCTCACTTATAGTAACTATTGACCCGGCCGGCAGAGTTATCACCACATTATCGCCATGCTTCATCTTAAATGTATTTCCAGACTTAAGTGGTGTAGCCTGCTGCACATCATTCTTTTTCCACTCATACGGTGTCGTACCATTATCTCCTTTAACCTCAAAGGTAAAAGTAAACTCTTTATCTGTATCACCCAAATTGCCGGTAACAACCTTTGAAATAGAAAGATCAACAGTTCCGGTAACCGATGAGTTTGGTACCTTTATAGTATATTCATAGATATCATCAACACTGCCTTCAGTTTTATCCAGCGAAACATTTGATCCCGGAGGATATTTATCAAGAGTGAGTACGCCATTACTGTTAAATGTAAACTCTATATCTCCGGTTATTCCGACAAAACCTTCCTTCGCCTGAGTTTCTACCAGGTAATATTTTCCCGGAGTAACGGTACTATCTATACCTGATATAATACCATCAGCATCAGTCAGCAGATCTTCATATCCAATTATCGGATAATAATCCTTACGGATAGTACCTGAAGAAGTTGTAACTCCTTTATATAGAGCAAAGTGAACTCCTTCAACAGGGCTGTCTGTGGTGCTATCGAACTTTTTAACCTTAATGACAAACTGCTTATTATAAAGCTTAATATAAGCAACAAAATTATCACCCTGTGACGTCTTGGTACAGTTCTGCCAATGGTTATCATTACCTGATAAGGAAACAACATCAGAACTACTAACACTGAAGTCCACAGTATTTGGAAGTCCTATATAAGAGCTAGGTGATT
>CACZPG010000218.1 GCA_902782965.1 uncultured Lachnospiraceae bacterium | reverse complement strand
TGATGTAGCTGTACTTGAAATGGGTATCAGTGAAAGCGGAGGAATGGATAAACTTGTAAATATAGTGAAACCTGACATTGCTGTTTGCACAATGATTGGTGTGGCTCATATTGAATTTCTAAAGACAAGAGAAGGCATCATGAAAGAGAAACTCAGAATTGCTCTTTCCATGGATGAGTCCGGCGCATTGTTTATTAATTCTGATGATGAACTTCTGTCCGGAATCAAGGGTAATAATGACACTTCATTTGTTTCTGATGATGGGCAGAAGCTTAAATGCAAAGTAATCAGATTCGGAACTACCGAAGATGCTGATTACAGAGCTGAAGATATCAGATTTGTTGACGGATATAATTCATATACATTTGTTCATGGAGATCAGCGTATTCCTGTTATTCTTCATCAGTTTGGAAAGCATAATGTTCTTAATTCTCTTGTTTCCATGGCTATTGCAGATTATATGGGACTTGATCTTATGAATGCAGCTTCTTCCCTGGAAACATTTGTTGGTCTTAGACAGAAGACTATTAATTCGGATAAAGGGTATACAATTATTGATGATACTTACAATGCGAGTCCTGATTCGATGAAAGCTGCCATTAATGTACTGGCTGATATTACTGCAACCGGAAGAAAGATTGCTGTGCTTGGTGATATGTTTGAACTTGGACCGGATTCTGATAATTATCATAAGGAAGTGGGAGAGTACCTCCTGAATAAATATAATACTGATGAATCCTCAATAGATGAACTTATATGTATTGGAAAATCATCAGAGTTTATAGCTGATTATATGAAGGACACGAATGTGAGTGTCAGTGTATGGGATAATAATGAATCAGCAGCTGAATATATTGAGAAAATAATCCATCCTGGAGATGTTATTATTCTCAAGGCTTCTAACGGAATGCGTTTTTCAGAGATTGTAAACAAAATAAAATAACCGTTAATAGATCAAATATAATGGAGACCTAATTGTTATGAGTAATTGGAAAGATAATATACGAATAGTAGACCCTTATACCCCGGGTGAACAGCCTAAGGATAAGAATATAATCAAGCTAAATACTAATGAGAATCCTTACCCACCGTCACCTCTTGTGGAAATGACAATCAAGAATTTCTCTGAAGATCTTAATAGAAGATATCCGGATGCAACAGCTGATAAATTGATTTCAAATCTTGCAAAATATCATGGCTGTGATAAGAATCAGGTTTTTGCCGGAGTAGGTTCTGATGATGTTCTCGGTATGCTGTTTCTGACTTTTTTTAATTCTGATAAACCGATACTGTTTCCGGATATAACTTATTCGTTTTATCCTGTATGGGCGGAATTATTCAAAATACCATATCAGACAATTCCGCTTAACAGTTCATTTGAAATAAACATTTCTGATTATAATATTCCTAATGGTGGTATTGTTATAGCTAATCCTAATGCTCCGACAGGAATATATCTGGATAAATCATCTGTTGAAGAGATTATAAGCAGCAATCCGGACAGCATAGTTATTGTTGATGAGGCGTATATAGATTTTGCTCCGGAAGGTTCTTCATGTATTGATCTTATAGATAAGTATGATAATCTGGTGGTTGTCAGAACCTTCTCTAAATCCAGAAGTCTTGCAGGACTTCGTGTAGGTTATGCTTTATCCAATCCGGAAGTTATTAAATATCTGAATGATGTTAAATATTCCTATAATTCTTATACTCTTAATTCGCTTGCTATTGAGGCGGGAAGTGTTTCAATCGATGATGAAGCTTATTTCAGAAAAACTATAGCAGATATTGTTAATACAAGAGAAAGGTTTGCAAAAGAACTTGAAAATATTGGCTTTGATGTTCTGAAATCATCGACAAATTTCCTGTTTGCCGGTAATAAGAATATTAATACAGAAGATTTATTTAATTATCTTAAGGCCAATAATATATATGTAAGATATTTCAAGAGTCCGAGAATAGATAATTTCCTTAGAATTACAATAGGTAAAGAAGAGGAAATGGAAAGACTTATTGAAAAGATAAATGAATTTTTGACACAATAGTTATATCTGGTGTATACTCAGAAAGGAATGTCCCCCTCCTCTATAGGAGAGGGACAAATCAAATTTTCTCAGGCGCGGGCCAATCCTCTTCTGAGTAGCCCCGGCGGATGCCAGAGCTGCGCAGGGGAAGATGTCAGCAGAGCTGACGCGCAGCTCGGCGCAAGTCCGGCATGCCGGTCTTGATTTTTTAACACTTATGGATACGTGCAGTCCATAAAACCCCTTAAATTATTTATATTCAGCTTACTTCTTTGTATATGTTTCCTTGGAAAGGGGAAATATGAATATAAATGAATTAAAAACAAATGAAATTTTTGACAAGCTTATTATTACTGTTATGAATTATTATGATAATGAGGATTTACTGGAAAGCGTTCCTCACAGAAAATGTATGGATCTTGCTATAGTCCCTGTTATTATAGACGGTGATATTAATTCCTATCAGTTGAATTATATAAATAATGATTCTTCTGATAATCTGAATGTATCAGACGAGTTTCTGGTTGAACTTGCATTAAGTAATTCCAGAAGATTATATGGTGTTTCATTTAAATCGATGAATGACTATATTGATGAAGTGTATGGATTTGATCCTGATATGAAGAATGTCTTCTTTGATGAAACTGATGAAGTGCCGGAATTGCTATATATTCTTTCTAACCAGATTGGCTTTCTCGGAGCCTCTGTTATATTTTATAAGGATATGCTGAAGGCTGTTTATCAGATTCTGGGGCAGGATTTCTATATGATACCTTCAAGCGTTCACGAGGTGCTCGTAACACCTGCATATGATTCATTTGATCCGGAAAGGATTAAAGCGCTGATCAGTGTGGTGAATACTTCGGTTTTAAAAGAAGACGAATATCTTTCAGACAATTTATATTTCTATGATTCTTCAAATGATAAACTTACAATTATTTGATGAATTTTTACATAATTAAACAAGTGTAAATTGACTTAAATTGACTTCACAATTAAAATATTACTTATAGTTTAATTATTTTATGAAGGAGATATAAAATGGCTAAGGGTACAGTAAAGTGGTTTAACAATCAGAAGGGTTACGGATTTATCACAGACGAGGAAGGAAAGGATGTATTTGTACATTTTTCCGGTCTCAATATGGAAGGCTTCAAGACTCTTAATGAAGGTCAGGAAGTAGAGTTTAACCTTACTGAAGGAGAGAAGGGACCACAGGCTACTGATGTAACAGTAATTAAGTAATAAGCAAAGCTTTTAGAGCGAAGGATTTATTTAAGTCCTTCGCTTTTTTCATTTTATCATCCCTTGCTTTACCTTGACAAAGAAGTTAAATGATTTATAATGTTATTTGTAAGTGTTTACTGTGGGGAGGTGGGATATTGACTGAAGAATTTATATCTGCTCAGGATAGGATAATAAGTGCGTCAATAGAAATAATTAGTGATTCTGGTCTTGGTTCTTTAAGCTTCAGGAATATTTCGCTTAAAACCAATATCGGTGAGGCGATGCTTTATAAGTATTATCTTGATACCGATGAAATACTTGTTGAAATAGTTAAAACATTTTTCAGATTTGATAAAGGTGTTTTTAAAACCATTAATTCGAAGGACATTCCGTATATAGAGAAGGTTGAACTTTATATAGATGCATTCTGCTCATATTATAACAGTTATTATTCTCTGTCATCTATTGTTCTTCAATATGAAGAGCTGCTTCATAATACTAATACCCGGGAGCTTATTGAAAGAGGCTATATCGGTCGAAGAGAATTTCTATCACTCCTTTTCGAAAATGCCAAGCATAATTCGGAAATCAATACAGGTCTGACTGCATCGCAGCTTGCAGATAATCTGATAGGGTATATTAATATCTGCACATTAAACAGAAGAGTAATGCTTCATAAGAAGTCACTGAAAGATGATGTAATGTCATATTTTAAAACATGGATCAAATCTATTAATGCTATATAATTCGGAGGTTATACTATGAGAGTTCTTATTGCAGAAGACGATATTGCAAGCGGAAAGTTTTTATCAAAGCTTCTTTCCAGATATGGGGAGGTTGTTCTTACAACTGATGGTATTGAAGCGGTTGATGAATTTGTTAAATCTGTTACAGATGGTAAGGAATATGATCTTGTCTGTCTGGATATCATGATGCCGAGGATTGATGGCTATAAAGCGCTTCAGTCAATCCGTGACGCAGAGAGAAAGCTTGGTATACCACGTATTTCCAGATGTAAAGTTATTATGATATCTGCACTTGATGAGGATTTTGACGCATCATATGCAAGTAATGATTATGATGATTATATATGCAAACCTATAGATATTATTAAGTTTGATAATATCATCAAGAAGCTTGGCTTGGTTTAAGCCGGATACAAGAGGATATAATGGATCTTTTTGACTATATGCGACAGGAGGAGCAGAAGAAAGAAGCTCCTCTTGCTAGTCGTATCAGACCCAAAACTTTAGATGATTTTGTCGGTCAGGAGCATATCCTGGCCCCGGGCAAATTACTATACAGAGCTATTAAAGCTGATAAACTGAGCTCTGTAATTTTTTATGGCCCGCCGGGTACCGGCAAAACAACACTCGCAATGGTTATCGCCAATACTACCAGTTCTATATTTGAAGAACTAAATGCTTCCACTTCAGGCAAGAAGGATATGGAGGCGGTTGTTGAGAAAGCTAACAACAATCTCGGTATGTATGGAAAGAAAACCATTCTTTTTATTGATGAGATTCACAGGTTCAATAAGTCTCAACAGGATTTTCTTCTTCCCCATGTTGAGAAGGGGAATATCATTCTTATTGGTGCCACTACTGAAAATCCCTATTTTGAGGTTAACAGTGCTCTGGTTTCCAGATCCACTATTTTTCAGCTTCATCCGCTCAGCACTGATAATATTTCTGTACTTGTAAAACGTGCTGTGTACGATAAAGAAAGAGGAATGGGAAGCTTTAATGCTGATATTACAGATGAGGCCGTTACATTTCTGGCTGACATGGCTGAGGGTGATGCCAGAAAAGCTCTTAATGCGGTTGAGCTTGGTATTCTTTCGACCGAGAGAAGTGAAGATGGAATAATCCACATAGATATGGAGGTTGCTCAGGAGTGCATTCAGAGAAGAGCAATAAGATATGATAAGAATGGTGATAATCATTATGATGTGATATCAGCCTTTATTAAATCAATGAGAGGTTCTGATCCTGATGCAGCAGTATATTATCTTGCCAAAATGTTATATGGTGGAGAAAGTGTTACATTTATTGCAAGAAGAATAATGATTTGTGCATCAGAGGATGTTGGAAATGCAGATCCTCAGGCCCTTCAGGTGGCTGTTGCCGCAGCTTTGGCGGTTGAACGTGTCGGACTTCCTGAGTCACAGATCATTCTTGCGCATGCTGCCTCCTATGTGGCTACAGCTCCCAAGAGTAACTCTGTTGTGAATGCTATATTTGCGGCTAATAAGGCTGTTAAGGATTATTCCAATGCTGAAGTTCCGGTATATCTTAGAGATGCTCATTATGCGGGAAGTTCAGAACTTGGAGTGAAGGGATATAAATATGCGCATGATTATCCCCATCATTATGTTCAGCAGCAGTATCTTCCCGATAAACTGAAAGATATGAAATTCTATGAACCGGGTGAAAACGGTTATGAGAAGAATATAAGTGAGTGGATGGATTATTTAAAAAACAGTACAAAAGAAGATTAAAAGAAAATGCATACAGAAGATAATATTGAAAAAGATAATATTGAAAAGACAAATAAAACTGAATCAGATACCCCTAAAAAGCATTCGCTTTTCAGCAGGATTCTTGCTATAATCCTGCTGCTTGTTTTTGCTGTCTTGTTAATTGTATATATTTATATGATATTTACTAATAGTAAATATACTTTTTCGATGCTTTTTCTTGTTATTATTTACCCCTTAATAGTATATCTGATTTTGTGGTTAAGAAAAGTTTTTGACAGAAAAGAGGACTAATTATGAAGAAGAAAACCGCTATTATTGTTATTATAGCGTCTTTAGTCGTTATTGGAGGAATTATCGGAGCTATTATATTTCTCAGAAACAGAAGTCTCGGAGGATATAATAAGAACCTCGTATATGTAGAATCAGTCAGATCTGTAAACGGTCTTCCGGTAGGAAATGCCAGCAGATTCATGGGTGTAGTTGAATCTCAGGATTCAAAGGCAGTTAATAAAGATTCCGATAAAAATGTAAAAGAAGTATTTGTAAAAGTAGGTGAAACAGTTAAGAAGGGCGATAAGCTCTTTAGTTATGATACTTCTGATATGGAAATGAATCTTGAACAGCTTAATATTGACAGAACCGGTATCCAGAATACAATAGACAGTCTGAATACTACTCTTAATGATTATTCTACTCAGCTCAAGAGCGCTACCACTGACAGTGAGAAAAACAGTTTGCAGTCTCAGATTAACAGTACAAATTCTTCGATTAAAGAGGAACAGTACAATCTTGAGAAGAAAGATCTGGAAATCAAGAAGCAGAAGGATGCGATGGAGCAGTCCGTTGTTACCTCACCTATGACAGGTATTATTAAAACCTGTGGTTCTCCTGATACAGGTGGAGATGATTCTGGTGATTCGGATACTGTAGTTGATGATGATGTAGATGACTTTGAAGCTACTTCATCAGGATATGATGATACTTCTGAGAATTCAGAAGAAGCAAATGCTTTTATAACAATAATTGCAGAAGGCGATTACAAAGTAAGAGGTATTACGGATGAAATGAATATTCACAATTTCACCGCAGGTACCGCTGTTGTGCTGCGCTCAAGAACAGATGAATCCGTTACCTGGGGTGGTAGTGTATCAAAGGTAAATATGGAACCTAAATCTGATGCTAATGATGAGTATATGGATTATGGTGAATCAGCTTCAAGTTATAATTTCTATGTTTCTCCGGAGAATACAGACGGAATGATTCTCGGTCAGCATCTTTTTATCGAACTTGATTATGGACAGGGTAATACTGTCAGTGGAGTCCAGCTTCCTTCATACTTTATTATTAATGAGGAAGAAGCTCATTATGTTTGGAAACGTGGAGAAGAAGGAAATATAATTAAAGCTGCGATAACTCTTGGTGAGTATAATGAAGATGCAGATACATATGAGGTAACTGAGGGATTAACTCTTGATGATTATATAGCATATCCTGATGATTCTATTCAGGAGGGCGATCCAACCACGACTAATTATGAAGATGTTATGGATGTTGATGATAATGATTCTGAAGATGAAGAATTCGAATTAGAAGATGAAGATGTTGATTACGATGAATCTGATGACGTAATAGATTTAGATGAATCTGATGGTCAGGATGATCAGAGTTTTGTTGATCCTGTGGACGGTGATTCACAAGGCGCAGCTGGCGAGATGATCAATGAAGGCGGAGATACCGGGGCTGAAGAGATGATCAAGGATCCCGGTGAATCTATTGATAATCCTGCTGATGTAAATGTGGAAGAGTAGGAGGATAGGAATATGCTTCTGCTTGAATTACAACATATATCTAAAACCTATTCCCAGGGAACTGTTGATGTTCCTGCGCTTATTGATATTAATCTAAGTATTAATGAAGGGGAATATGTGGCGATTATGGGACCTTCCGGCTCTGGCAAATCTACTCTGATGAACATTATCGGATGTCTGGATAAACCAAGTGAGGGCACCTATAACCTTTCCGGAAATGATATTGGAAGCATGAATGACAAGAAGCTTTCTGATATCAGAAATAAGGAAATAGGATTCGTATTTCAGAACTTTAATCTAATGCCTAGACAAAGTGCTCTTCAAAATGTCGAACTCCCACTTCAATATGCGCATATATCCAGAAAAGAAAGAAGGCCTCTTTGTGAGCAGGCTCTTATTAAGGTCGGTCTTGAGGATCGTATGTCCTTTAAGGCTACACAGCTTTCTGGTGGACAGAAACAAAGGGTTGCAATTGCAAGAGCTATTGTAAATAAACCAAGAATACTCCTTGCAGACGAACCTACCGGAGCTCTTGATTCTAAATCCGGTAAGCAGGTAATGGGTATTTTTAAACAGCTTCATGATGAAGGTGCGACAATTATAATGATTACCCATGCTGAGGAAATAGCAAGATATGCTAATAGAATCATTAAGATATTTGATGGTGAAATAACCAGTGATGAGATAAATCCTAATCCTACCATTCCTCAGTCTGTTCAGGTGGCATCGGATTCTGTATCAAATAGTGTGGAGGATTCTACATCAAATTCAGTATCAGAGCCTGATTCAGAATCAGTATCAGAGGCTTTATCAGATTCTTCAGCTGATCAGAATGAAGAGAATACAGATGCAGTTTCTGTTAAGAACATTTTTGAAGATGCTGACCATGAGACAGAAATAAAAGAAGTAAATATTTTCAATGATGATATTTCTGATTCGGGTGATTCTCAGGTGAATATATTTGCTGAGAATAATGTTGAGCTGGAAAAGCCTGCAGTAAATATATTTGAAGATAGCAATTATCAATCTGAGGAACCGCAGATTAATATATTTGAAGAAAAGCCAATTAATATTTTTAATAATGATGTAAACGTTCATTCAGATGAAAACGATAATACAATTATAAATGTTGATACAGATGAATGTGTAAATATTGATAATAACGTTAATACTGAAACAAATGAATTGACAGAAGATATGGATTCCTGTATTGAAATATCATTTCAGGATGACAAGAAAGGGGAATGATTATGAAGAAAAAGATTCTTATTACAGTAATTGTTCTCCTTGTACTTGGTATATGTACATATATAGGTGTTCTGATATTCAAGAGACATCGTCAGAATACCAACCCTGTTAATGTTTATTCCCTTGAAGAGTATGGAGACAGCAGCTGGTATGAAGAAGATGTAAGCACTATGTCAGGAACTGTTTCTTCCAGTGGAACTCAGAAGGTTTATGCTGAAGGCGGCAAAAAGATTAAGCAGTTTCTGGTAAATGTAGGTGACGAGATAAAACCGGGAACAGAGCTTTTCTTATATGATGAGAGAGAAAATGATCTGGCTCTTGAATCTATGAAAAACGATCTTGAAGTTACAAAATCTGAATTAGCAGATGCCTACAGTGAATTAAATGATCTAAAGAAGAAAAAGCCGGTTGAAAAAACAACAGAGAGTTCAACTGAGAGAACAACAGAGAGAACTACTGAGAAGACAACTGAGAAAACGACTGAGAAAACCACCGAAAAGACTACTGAAAAAACAACTCAGGCAACAACTCAGACAACGACTCAGGAGACAACCCAGGCTTCTACGGAAGCTACGACCGCTTCTACAGAAGTAACAGCTGTTCCGACAGAGTCTGCTACTCCTGATCCTTCCATGAATCCTCAGGATGGAAGTACTGTTTCAACTGATGCCAGCACTGAAGCTACCACTCAGGTACCTACGGAGGCTCCGACAACAGCTGCAACAACAACAGAACAGACTACGGAAGCTACAACCGAGAAGAAAAAGAAGAAATCAAAAAAGAAAAAAGAATCTACTACAAAAGCTACCACAGAAGCTACCACAGTAGGTGATATTCCATATGACGATGATGGCGATGATATTGATATCGATGATATCGATGACGACGATGACGATGGTGAAACCTATACTAAATATGAATTGTCACTTGCTATCAAGCGTCAAAATGAAGAAATAAAATCTATTGAGAACGATATAGCCAATCAGGAACTTGCAATTAAAAGACAGGAGAAGGCTAATGAGACAGCCAAGATCGTTGCAAAGATAAAAGGAACTGTAACTGAGGTTAATTCTCCGACGGATGCTTCGCCCGGTTATAATCCAGCTGTTGTTATAAGTGGTGATGGTACATTTATTGCTACTGTTGCGGTAGGTGAATATGATCTTGCAAAAATGGATATTGGTACAGAAGTTTCTGTTTACTGTTATGATACAGGTCTCAGGTATGGAGGCAAGGTAGTCGATATAGGAATTAATCCTGTCGGAGAGAGTAATTATCCACTGGTTCAGTCAAAATATCCTGTTAAGGTTTCGATTGATGAAGGAGCAGATCTTATAGATGGTGCATTTGTTGAAGTAAGTATTGCAAATGATGATACTTCAAATTTGGATTATTCTGATAATAATGATCTTTCTGAATCTTCAGCTTTAGATGATATAGGTGTTAATAACGGTGATCAGAGTGGCTTTTCAACTGCAACTGATGCAAACGCTTTAATTGACAGTATTGGTGAAGATGATTTTTCATCAGATGAATATCTGGATGAAGATTATGACGAATACTACAGTGATGCCGGAGATATAGTTATTCCTTTATACATGGTTAAACAGGAAGGTAACAGATATTATGTTCTTAAAGAACATAAAGGCAGACTCAAGAAACAGTATATTAACACCGGTAAGATTTATAACAGTACTGATATATCAGTAACAGGAGGTATATCATCAAGTGACTGGATAGCTTTTCCTTATGATAAGAATGCTATTGAAGGAAAGATATGTGTGCATGCTGATTCTGAAGATTTATATTAGGGAGGAAGAAAATGATTGAAAATATAAGATTATCATTTCAAGGTATATTCAGTCATAAGATGCGTTCTTTCCTGACTATGCTCGGAATCATTATCGGTATAGCGGCTATTATAGCGATTGTCTCTACCATTAAAGGAACAAATGATGAAATTAAGAACAGTCTTGTTGGTTCCGGTGATAATGTTGTAAAGGTAAATATTACCCAGAGTGGTATGGAAGTTAATATCACTGACGGAATAGATCTGACCAAGCTTCCTATTATAGATGATTCAATGCTTCAGACCATTAAATCCTACGATAGTGTTCAGGATGCTGCAATTTACCATAAGGCCAGCAGTTATGAAGGAATTAATCATAGTACTAATCAGTTGTCAGGTTCTTATATATATGGTTGTACCAATGACTTTATAAGACTGATGAGTTACAAGATTCGGGAAGGAAGATTGTTTACCGAAAAGGATTTTACTGATTTCAGAAAAGTTGTGATTCTGGATTCAAATACTGCATATGCTCTTTTTATGGGAGAGGATCCGATTAATAAAACTATTGAAATATCAGGAAAACCATTTGTTGTAGTAGGTGTGGTTGATAAAGACGAAGATTTTCAGCCTATCATTACAAGTATTGATGACTGGTATACTTACTTTGGGGATGAGAATTCCGGAACTATCATAGTGCCTGACACAATCTGGCCCATATTATATACATATGATGAACCTTATCAGGTGCTGGTAAAGGCTAATTCAACAGAAGAAATGCAGGATGCCGGAAAGAAGACTCAGGATTATCTTAATAGTTTCATTAAGTCCACAAGTGTAAATGGTGAATCTGATGATGAAGATTCTGTTAAATATAAGAGTGAGGATATACTGCAGAAAGCTAAGGATCTTCAGAAACTGCAGAATTCTACAAGTACGCAGCTTATCTGGATTGCGAGTATTTCACTTCTTGTAGGTGGTATCGGTGTTATGAACATTATGCTTGTATCTGTAACCGAACGTACAAGAGAAATTGGACTTAAGAAAGCCATAGGTGCAAGAAAGAGTGCGATACTTGGACAGTTTCTTACTGAAGCGTCGGTGCTTACCAGTCTTGGTGGAATTCTTGGGGTAATAACGGGTATAGCTCTTGCATATTTTATTTCTAATGTTGCAGAGGTTCCTGTAGCCATCAGTGTTCCGGCGACGATTATTTCAGTTCTTTTCTCAATGGTTATCGGAATTGTATTCGGGCTAATACCTTCAATTAAGGCAGCAAATCTTAATCCGATTGACGCATTAAGATATGAATAAGTCTTACTTGAAAGAATTACTCTTCTTTGTTATAATCATCGAATGAATATATTTTCATAAATTTGAAAGGATAAGAGTTATGGGAATTTTAAAGGATTGGAGAGATCATGCATATGGTCTTGATGACAGAACACCGGAAGGAAAACAGTTCTGGCTTAATTATTTTCAAATAGAGAAAGGGATTTATGAGAAAATCCTTAAAGAACCTGAGAAGGTTATTAAAGGTACTATAAAAGGACTTGCTGAAGAGTACGGTACAACAATCGAAATAATGACAGGATTTCTTGATGGTATTGATGACAGCCTTAAGCAGTCTAATAATCTCGATGATGTTACTGAAGACTCTGAAGTTACTATAGATATCGATACAGAGAAGTTATATATGAACATGGTAGGCTGTAATGCTGAGTGGCTCTATACACTTCCTGAATGGGATAATATCTATGATAAGGAAACAAGAGATGCGCTTTACAAGAAAGAGAAATCTTCTCATACTATAGTGAAGGCTCCTAAAATAGGACGTAATGATCCATGTCCATGTGGTAGCGGTAAGAAATATAAGAAATGCTGTGGAGCATAGATTGGTATCCAGGGTGAGCTGATGCTCACCCTGTTTTAAAATTCTGATATTTTGTTATCTGATGTTTTGATAAAGGTGAGGGTTAATGTTTACAAAGGAACAAGAGGAAGCTATTGAGTGGAATGAGGGTCCGCTTCTTGTGCTTGGAACTCCGGGGTCTGGAAAAACCACGGTTATAATCAATAGAATAAATAATCTGATATACGGTCACCAGGTTCTTCCTTCCAGTATTCTTGTAATTACTTTTACAAGAGCTGCTGCGAAATCAATGAAAGACAGATTTCTGGAACTTACTGATCTTGAGGAGACTAATGTTCGTTTTGGTACTTTTCATTCTTTCTTTTATTGGATTATCAGAACTGCTTATTCCTCTAAAAACATTAACGTACTAGATGAAAACTCCAAAAGAAAGATAATTCGAAGCATTCTTAATGATATAAACAAAGATTTATATGATAATGATGATATTGTGTCCGGAGTTATAAGTCAGTTATCAGTGATAGCTTCGGATATGATAGATATAGAGAATTATTATAGTCCGGGCATGTCTCAGGAGGATTTTCATCTCTTTTATAAGAAATATACGGGTTACAAGAATAAGAATAATTATCTGGATTTTGATGATATGCTGACAGAATGCTATCAGCT
>CACZPG010000217.1 GCA_902782965.1 uncultured Lachnospiraceae bacterium | reverse complement strand
TGCTATAGAGAAAACAGCAGAGCTGTCCTGATAGACAGGATTCGTACTGAGACAGTATAAGATATTTACTTAGTGAGGTATACATGAAAGTATTTATAGTGGAGGATGATCCCGTTATAGTTGAGGGGCTGAGAATTGCTCTTACCCAGGAAGACTATGAGGTTGATTCCTTCGAAAATATGGGAGATGCTTTAAAGAAGGTAGAAGAATTTAATTCGGAGGCACACTACGATGTGTGCCTTCTTGATGTTAATCTTCCTGATGGAGATGGCTACCAGGTATGTAAGGCTATAAGAGCGAAGTCTGATATTCCGATCATCTTTCTTACGGCCTGTGATGATGAGATACACACAGTTCTGGCTCTGGAACAGGGGGCGGATGATTATATAGCCAAGCCTTTCAGAATCAGGGAATTGATTGCAAGAATAAAAGCTATAATGAGAAGGACGGGAAGAAATGTCGGAAGTACCGGGGCTAAAGGTGCCGAAGGTATGGCAGAAGACAGTGTGACCGGTGGGGGTTCAGGTTCCGGAACCTCCGGTGGAGCAGACAGAGTACAGGCAGGTTCCGATATCGTCAGAATCGGTCAGAATGAACTGAACATACTGACCGGTAAGGTGAAACGGGGTGAAGAGGAGATATTCCTCTCGGCAGTAGAGTACAGGCTGCTTCTTACATTTGTCAGAAGCCGGGGACAGCTCCTGACTCGTCAGCAGATTCTTAATGATATGTGGGACAGTGCCGGGGATTTTGTTAATGATAATACCCTTACAGTCTATGTGAGACGACTCAGGAAGAAGCTCGAACAGGAGGGAGATGAACCGGTGATCCAGACGGTACGTGGCATCGGTTACCGGATGGACTGACTATATTTAATGTAAACAAAGTATAGAAAGTCTGTAATTGAAAATCAAAATAATAAACTCGTAGATATGGAAAAAAAGAAAATAATAGTTTGTGCTTTGGCGGTAGTCAGCTCGGCTCTTATCAGAGATTTCAAATGGATATCTCTGATTCTGGCGATATGTATCGCGGCAATACTTGCCATAGACATATATGAAAAAAGAAAACTGGAAAAACAGATAAGAGAACTCACAGATTATATTACGAGAGTACAGGATGCGGCGACACTTCCGGAAATGTCAGAGAGCACGGAGGGGAGTATCGGTATACTTCAGAGTGAGATATATAAGGTGGTGACCATACTTCGGGAGGAGTATTCCTCTGAGCATAGGCAGAAGAAATATATGTCGGACATGATGTCTGATATTTCTCATCAGTTTAAAACACCCCTTACGGCAATCTCACTAATGACAGAACTTCTTATGGAGCCGGAGGTCAGTGAGGAGCAGCGCCTGGAATATACGGCAAAGATAGATTCCCAGATAAACAAAATGACCTGGCTTATCAGAAACCTGTTGACCTTGTCACAGCTGGAAGCCGGCGTGCTGGAAATGAAATCTGAACAGATAGTTCTGAAGGATATGATTGATGAGATATCGGATTCTCTGGAAGTTATGGCCGAAGTGGCGGAGGTGAATCTGGAAGTTTCGGTTTCTGAAGAGATAACTGTGAAGGGTGATAAGCACTGGCTTCGTGAAGCAGTAACTAACATAGTAAAGAATTGTATAGAACATACGGGCTCAGGAGGATATGTGAAACTGAAGGCTTCCCAGAATAATCTTTGCTGTACTCTCAGGATTGAGGATAATGGAAAAGGAATCGCAAAGGAACATCTGGATCATATATTTGAGAGATTCTATAAAGCCGGAAATGCTTCGCCTAACAGCGTGGGAATAGGACTTGCCATGGCAAAGCAGATCATAAATTCACATGGTGGAACAATAGAGGTAAACAGTGTTCCGGATGAGGGAAGTGAATTTGTTATAAAGCTTTATTAAGTGATTATTTAACGACAGCGTGTGACGGAATAGGGAGAAAGAATAATATGAAGGCAGTATATCTGGAAGAGGGAGCGGTAAACAGAGGAGACATCTCACTTGAACCGATAACTTCCATAATGGAAACAGAGGTATATGAGAATACCACTGAGGCCGATAAGTATGAACATATCGGTGATGCAGAGGTGGTATACGCTAACAAAATAATCTTCGATGAGGAAACCTTTGCCAGACTTCCTCATCTCAAATATATCGGAGTATGTGCTACAGGTTATAATGTGGTAGACCTGGAGGCGGCAAAACGTCACGGAGTTACGGTGACAAATGTACCCGCCTACAGTACTGAGTCGGTGGCACAGCTGGCCTGGGGATTTATCCTGGAATGTGCAGGCAAGATTAGTTTACATAATTCTAGCGTTCGCGATGGCGACTGGGTCAGATCAGAAACCTTCTGCTACTGGCTGAGCCCTGTTATGGAGCTTGCCGGTAAGACTATAGGAATAGTAGGTTACGGAAATATCGGCAGAAGAATGGCAGAGATAGCTCTTGCATTCAGGATGAATGTTCTTGTATATACAGCTCATCCGGAGAAGTACATTTCCGCCAATGATACTATCCGTTTTGTTTCTCTGGAAGAACTGTGGGCAGCCTCGGATATAGTAACCCTTCATTGTCCTATGAATACTGAAACAGAGAAGCTTATCTGCAGCGAAAGCATTTCTCAGATGAAGGATGGAGTTATAATAATAAATGTATCCAGAGGTGGTCTTGTAAATGAGCAGGATCTGACGGATGCACTTAAATCCGGTAAAGTTGCGGCGGCTGCAGTGGATGTTGTTTCTGTAGAACCAATGCAGGCAGATAACCCTCTGCTTACAGCGCCAAACATTTGTATAACTCCTCACCTGGCGTGGGCGAGTGTGGAAGCCCGCAAGCGGCTCATTAATACTGTGGCTGATAATGTAAAAGCCTATATGAAAGGTGAGAAACTGAACGTACTTACGTAATACGAAAGGAAGAAACGTTATGATTTCAACAAGAGGACGATATGCGCTCCGCGTTATGATAGATCTTGCGGAAAATGAAAGTGATAAGTATATACCACTTAAAGATATAGCTGAAAGACAGGATATATCCAAGAAATATCTGGAGATAATTGTGAAGGATCTGGTTACCGGAGGGTTGGTAGTCGGTGCCAGTGGAAGAGGCGGCGGCTATAAGCTGTGCAGAAAACCTGAGGAATACAGTGTGGGTGAAATAATCGAACTCATGGAGGGAACTCTTTCCTCTGTTGCATGCCTTGCTGATAAGAAATATAAGTGTCCGAGGAAGAAGAAATGTCAGACTCTTCCTATGTGGACTGAATTCGATGAACTGGTTCGCGGATTCTTCTATGGAAAGAGGCTGAGCGATCTGGTTGGTAAATGATTATTTGGTTTGTTATTGATTTCGGATATAAGAGCATTATGGAGAAGTAGAAATGCATTTCCATGATGCTCTTTTTATATGGATGCGTACTCGGAACACAAGAGACACTCTATGTTCTGAAAAAGCATTTCCAGCATATAGGCAAAAACTATAACAAGAGGTAGAAAAATACTATAAGGAATAACGCTATAACCTATTGACACAGTAGGTGAATGATGTTAAAGTGAACATGCTTGATAAAACATCAC
>CACZPG010000216.1 GCA_902782965.1 uncultured Lachnospiraceae bacterium | reverse complement strand
TTTCCTGGAACCTTGCAAAATCACTAAATACATCTTCCGTGTCTGAATCATCATCGAATTCAAGATCAATATCACTCAGACCGGCTATAGTATCTGATTCAGGAGCGAATCCGTCATCATAATTATATGTAACAAAGTCTCTATATTTATAGACTTCATCTTCTATATCATCCTTCTCAGAATCAGTAACAACTATATCTTCTTCACCCGACTTGTCAGCGGATTTCTCATCCTTCTTATCAGACGAATCAGATGGTTTCTCTTCAGAAGGCTTTTCTGAAGTCTTCTCCGCTTCAGAAGAAGTATCGCTGCTTGTTTCAGAAGAACCCTCAGTAGCTGCCGCGTCACCTTCCGGTGATTTACCATCAGCAGAAGCCTCTGTATTTTGTGCTGCTTCTTCATTAACATCTCCCGATTCAGCAGTCTGATCTTCATCGGTTGATTCTCCTTCAGCCGGTTTCTTCTTAAACTTCTTCTTTATGAAATTCTTAAGTCCTTTCTCAACAGACTCAATACCTTTCTTCTCGTCATCCGTTTCGCCACTTACCATTGAAGTGATAACTGCATCTTTCTCTTCAACCGGATTCATGCTGAAATAATCTTTCTCCAGCTGTTCCTTCTCTATCTCACGCGCAACATTATCTTCAGGATTTATATCATCCTTCTCTTCTTCAGCGTAGATAAAGAAGCTATCCCAGGCTATCGCCTTCTCAGTTCTAGCCCTGTCAACTAGCGCAAGATACGGACTTGTTTTAAAGGTAGCAAGATAATCGTTAGCTATAATCTCAATATCCGGCTTATCCAGAAGTCTCGAAAGAATCAACAGTTCGAAACTCCATTCAATATCCATATTATCGCGATAATATGGATAAATCATATCATAAAGCTGCTCCAGATCAGGTTTCTTAGCCTTCTTCATGATATATTTAATATTAGAAAGTTCCCTATCATCTCCGGAACTATAATATACATATTCCTCAAAATATCTCTCAGCAAGATTGAAATATCCGACTTTGAGATAATAATTTATCAGTGAATAAATAATTCTTGTAGCCTCAGGAGCCATAGTATGTGCTTTGACATAATAATATCTTGCATCATGCATTCTGCCGACATTCTCATATATCTCTCCACACACACGAAGAAACTGGGGATTAAAAGACTTTTCAAGATCCTGTGAATCAAGTATATCAACCGCCAGTTCGTACTCATGCGCCAAAGCCAGTTCTTTTATTTTATTTACGCTGGTCATACTAAGTCCGTTGCTCAAGTAAATTCACCTCAAAAACTTTATTCATCGATAGAAGCATCTTCGAAGACCTTCTCAACCTTCTCGATAACTGTCTCCTTCATATTACCTCTGGTCTTCTCATACTGAAGTCCGGATTCCATAATCTCGAGAAGTTCAAGTCTTACACTGGAATCTATCTCTTTGATATATTGCATAAGAACGTCCTTAATTTCAACAACGTATTCTTTCTCTCTCATGCGATCAACCATTTCCTCATAATTAAATGATGTCTTGGTCATTATATCTCTCTGCTTACGTCCGCAGACTACACATTCCTCAGATCCGGCCTCATTAACATGTCCACAGTTACAGGTCCAGATCATTCCATCTGTTCTGTACTTCTCAACAGCGTCTATACCACGTTTCTCTTTGAGAGCCTGAAGTCTTCTGGTACTAAGAGTAACATTGATAGGAACGTCATTACATGCATAAACTCCACGAGGAGTAGAATATTTATTAAGAACAATCTTCGCATCCTTAAGAAGGAGAAGATCACTCGGTGCAACCTTGCTCTGTATATAATCTGATTCGATAACCGAAAGATTTATATTCTCACTGAATACAAAATCCACATTCTTAATAACCAGTCTCTCATCATACAGATTAGTAAACTCAACATCTGCTCTGATAGCCTGAATGTCTTCATGGTTGTAGTTGTAGCAAACAACCTTCATATTGATCTTATTGGAATCTCCATCAAGAACGACCTTTACCGGTCTAGGCACAAGACGTGTATAATAATTTGTAACAAATAATTCTTTATGAACATTATCGCTGATAGTGATGTGCTTAATAACTTTGACAGCAGTTCCGGAAACGATTATTCCGAAGGAACCTGCTTCGAATGGTGCATAAGTCATGCTCATTCCTATAATAGCATCTGCACCTTTCCTCTTTGCAGCCTCTATGAGCTGTTTTTCCGCATCTTCACGACACTGCTCAAGTTTTGCAGTATCCTTTCTGGCAACATCCGCCACATTAGCAGCAATTCCTGAGATAAAATTCGAACCAAGTATAGCCTGGCTCGATACAAATCCCAGGTATTCAGTGATTCCGTACCCCTCTATCACTGAACCTGTAGTTACTATAATTCTGTCTGACATATCAGCACCCCTCCTAAGTAAAAATACAACCTTTATTATAACCTTTACCCACATTTATTTCAAGGAAAAGTAAATAATTTAAAGCGGCATTTCCAGTGGATTTTTGTTTCTATATTTAACAAAATGATATTCAATACTGAAGCAGGTCATTTCCTCACTTATATCAACGATTTCCCAATTATCTTTGCTGTCAAGATCAGGGAAATATGTATCAGCCTGATAGGAATAATCAATCTTTGTAATAATAGCTTCATCCGCATAAGGTTCAAGCAGTTTATATACACTACCACCGCCGATCACATATATATCATCCGAATCAATTTCTCTTAATAATCCGAAAAGTTCTTCTGTAGAACGAACTATATCAGCCCCTCTGGCAGTAAAATCTTCTCTGGCGCTGAGAATAATATTTCTTCTACCCTTCAAAGGAAGGCCTCCCGGGAAACCGGACAGCGTTTTCCTTCCGAGAACAACCGTGTGTCCCATTGTTTCATTTCTAAAATGCTTCTGATCCTCCGGAATGGATACCAGCAGTTTATCTTTGAAGCCGATTGCCCAGTTCTTATCAACAGCAGCGATTAATTTCATACTTTTATTCTCCTATGATTCTCCTATGCATTTTCAAAATCACATTGTTACCAAATAGGTTTTAATAAATTAAACCGCAATAGGAAT
>CACZPG010000215.1 GCA_902782965.1 uncultured Lachnospiraceae bacterium | reverse complement strand
TTTAGAATACTCCTCAAAATTATCCACTGTTATTTTTTTTTTTTTTCTAGTTTTGCCCATCTTCACACCTTTTTCGGCCAGATATTCTTTCTCAATCTGTAAGATCTCCTTTGTACTTCCATAAACAGACGGAGTATTTCCATATTCATCTTTATAATTATGTTTGCCATTTTTATAGGTGGTATCATAGATATCCAATATCATCCTGTCATAATTATAATTACCATTTTCATCTCTTAAAGGAAAACCAAATTTCTTTTCAAATTCTTCATCACGTCCACTGTACTCGCTTAATATTGTATTAGCCATCGCTGCAAATGTACATCCATGATGGTTTAATGTATCCATGTATTTCACAGCCTCTTTATATGTTATATCTGGATAATACTGTTTTAAATCATTATATATTTTCTTTGCATTTGGAGTTCCTTTATTTTTTAGTTTGTTCCACATAGCCCCCTGATCACTTCCATACATTCCAGTTCCATCTGTATTATAAACATCAGATTTAATTGTTTTTTCAGAATATCTTCTGTTACCATTCTGATCAAATTCAGGCTCAATATGACTTATACCTACTGCTATACAACCTAATAGTGGTCCACCAATTGCAGTAAAAAAATCAAATATCAATGCATCTGCAGCTATTCTACCAAAATCAACAGACCCGTTGGTCGGTCTTCCACCAACAAACGGCCAGGTAATCTTAGCAACATCTGACAATCCGCCCATTTCATTATTCGCCATAATTTCAGCATTCTTTACCTTTGAACAAATTGTATGGCCTGTATTGATAGTACTATTGATATTTGTTATTTCATTTCCAATTCTTTTGCTACATACTCCCAGTTTAGATCTGATAGCTCCTGTTGCCGAAGAATCTCCTGCAAGTCTAAGTCTCATAATCTGAACTGCCAAATCTGACTTAGCAATAAACAATTCAGATTTAATCATACGTAACGATTGCATTTCTGAATCTATAGCTGCTGTATTTATCTTGAATTCGCTCATTTATTTCCTCCTATTCATAATATTCATAATAAACCTCATATACACAAGATAACAAATATAAATAGTAATTGAAGAAATATTGATAAAACGCATGATTTTTGACTTAAAATGCAATATGTTCTAGGACAGAAAAAAACTCTTTTCCGACATTATAATGAACAATACGAATTCATTCTAACATAATTCTTGCCGAACGCAATGCAATAACACAACAGGGTTCGGAAAACCGAACCCTGAAAATATCTAATTACATACATATAGCAACATAATATTATATCCATCTTATCTTTTATCCAAAAACATCTCCTAAATCCTCATCAAGATTTGCATTAATTTCTTCTTCTAAAGGAGCATCCGGCAAATCTGTTATAGCATTCTCAGGTTCATATACTTTCTTAAGATTATTAATGAAATAATCTCTCTCCTCACTCTCATATCCAACAAAGAAAACCTCGGTAATTATATCTGCATTAAATAAATACTGATATTCCTGTCCGAGATTCCCCTCCGGATATAACACTCCAACATAATCAAATGTCTCATCTGTATCAACATTTTTCTGTTTGATACCAAAAATCATCAATTTCTTATCTGAGTCCTTAATTCCTACAACACTTCCTATTGGTAATAAATCATCTATCATTTTGATTCGTCTCCTTCATACTCCGTATTATCTATTTCCACTGGAATTTAACCATTCTACCAGCCAGTCTTCAAAATCATAATTTTTATTTACAACATAATCAGAGTCATCATATACAACTCTGTAATAATTGTTGAGAACCGGTCCAGAACCTACGGAATCAGCTGCCGGATCAATTACATTAATTGCCGAAGGTAGGCTATCCACCAGATGCAGATTTAATTCTTCAACATCTACGTAATGATTCCTTATTCTATCTGCCTTTTTTTTCAAACTTAAAATCTGTTCCTGTATCCTAAGCAGTTCCTCTCTTATCTCATTTGCTTTAATCCTGAAATCATCTATCTTGTCAGATTTTGATATGACATCGCGTAAAAATTGATTATATATATCCTGCAGACATTCATACTCATTATTAAGTTTTGCTATTTGCACTTCAAATGCTTCTACGTCAAAAAATATGTTGTCCATAAGATATCATCCTTTATATATAACAACTGTGCCTCAGGTCAGATAGCATATAGCTTACTGCACGCTTTATGCTATCCCCTCAGACACAATGATCAAATATGTATGTATTATCAAAACTTCTCAAACAATGAATACTACTTTAGAACACTCCTTCAGTAGAAAGTCCCTCAACCAGTGACTTCTGCTGATTCTCTGCCTCTTCATACTTAGAAGCTGCTTCGTTAAGATTTGTAACGTGCTGTGCAAGGTCATCAAGAGCTGCCTCAATCTGCTTTGCCAAAGTAGTAAACTTGGTATAATATTCCTGTCCTGATGGGCTGTTCCATGCATCCTGAAGCTGATTAATCTTGCCCTGCATATCTGAAAGATATGTTGTCATGAATGTCTTCTGACTATCTATATCACTTGCCTTTGCTCTAACTTCTTCCGGTGTAACCTTAAGTATTAAATCTGCCATATTAATTGTCTCCTCTCAATTATTCAAAAATTATTCATCGGTTCAATACAAACTATCCTCGTCAGCTTCTCTGAACAATGGATGTAACTTCTTCCTCTGTTGTAATATAATTATTTGCTGCTGTTTTAATCGCTGAAGCATACTCTGCCATTATTTTGGATAATTGTTCAAACTTACCCTTGTCATCTGCAAAGCGAGCATTAAATGTATCATTTGCCGTACCATCCCACATTGCATCCATCTCGCTTGCGAGCTGGTATATCTTGGTTACTGCCTGATTCCACTCGCCGATTTTTTCCTCAACTCCACCTGCAAGAGTTATCATTGTTTCAGGTGTTACTAATGTTTGTGCCATAACTTTGTTCTCCTTTTCTTATTTATTCTTATTTAATATAGTTACGTATCTATCTGATGTGCTGAATATTTCATCTATGTGGAAAAAGCAGCACTATCATTCACTTCATCGACCGCCTCCAACCTTCGAAGCAATCTCTCTTTCTATCCTTCTCATATTAGAAGAATAACTACTTATTGCCCTGGATAAGTTTTCCAGATCGTCACCCACTTTTCTTAATCTTCTTGATGTATCGTCTATTTCATAAGTATAGGATGCTGTCGATCTGCTTCTCCATGCTGTTTCCACATCATTTGAAACATTATTAACTCTGGAAGCACTTGCTCTGACTTGATTTGCCAGCGATCCTGTTTTTTTCGACACAGAGTCAAGAACATCCAAATCAATATCTATTGTCATAATCTCACCTCACATCCTAAAATATATTATCTGTAGACAGGTCATCCACAACGCCTTTATTCGTCTCCTCATTACTGCTATACTTACCTATCGCTTCAGTAAGATTCCCCTTCGCAGCCTCTACATGTCCTCTCAATTCTTTAATTTTACTAACTGTTTTAGAATTTTGATTTTTAAATGTATCGCTTGCACTACCAGACCAGTAATCATCTACCATATTATT
>CACZPG010000214.1 GCA_902782965.1 uncultured Lachnospiraceae bacterium | reverse complement strand
GAGCTGTTGTTCTTCCTCACGGAACAGGTAAGGAAGTTAAAGTTCTCGTATTTGCTAAGGGTGATAAAGTTGATCAGGCTCTTGCAGCAGGTGCTGATTACGCAGGCGGTGAGGAACTGGTTCCTAAGATTCAGAATGAAGGATGGCTTGACTTTGATGTTGTTATTGCTACACCTGACATGATGGGTGTTGTAGGACGTCTCGGTCGTGTACTTGGACCTAAGGGTCTTATGCCAAATCCTAAGGCAGGAACAGTTACACCTGATGTTGTTAAGGCTATCGAGGATGTTAAAGCCGGTAAGATCGAGTACAGACTTGATAAGGCTAATATCATTCACGTTCCAGTTGGTAAGGCTTCATTTACAGCTCAGCAGATCGCAGAGAACTATAAGGCTCTCATGGATGCTGTAGTTAAGGCTAAGCCATCAAGCGCAAAGGGACAGTATCTTAGAAGTGTTACAATGTCTTCCTCTATGGGACCTGGAATCAAGCTTAATCCTAACAGATTCACAGGACAGGCAGCAGAGTAATCACATATATAATATGAATTCAAACCGGCAGTTTCACTGCCGGTTTTTTTCATTATTTTATATTGATTTTTCGGCCTGTAGAAGGTACAATAAAAACGTGTAGAAAAACATAGAAAGGGGTTACTATTCATGGAAAAAGAAGAAGTAAGGCTCGCCTTAGCAGCCCTTATTGCAGAAGAACTTCCTGAGCTTGGTGATGTAGAAATGGAGAAGGATATCATTACTGAGTATGGAATTAATTCGGTTTCTATTATCAGACTTATAGTTGCCGCAGAGAAGAAATTTGAGATTCAGTTTACTGATTATGAACTCTCGTTAGAGGAATATCCGACATTCGGAGATTTGGCGGCTGCCATCAAAAATAAGCTTGATAAGAAGGAAGACTAAAGGAGGGTATATACTATGGCTAACGGCAAGAAGAGATTACCGGTTACGAGGACACCGCTTATTACATCTTGGCAGTGGCATGCTACGCTTTTTTCAATTCTGTCAGAGGATGCAAATGCTAAGAAGTGGATATTCAGTAACTATATACAGCTTAGATGTTATAACATAGAAGAAATCTTTACTGGTGATGATATGCTCTTTGCAGATATCATGCCGGGCAGCAGTTCTCTTAAGGAATGTCCGTATCTTATAACATCTCTTATGACTAAGGAACAGATTCAGACTTATTGCGGAGATATTGTTGATTTCATAATCAAGACAATCGATCTTGGTGGATATGTTTATGGAGTATTTGATGAGGCTAAGATCCTCAGTAATGTTGAGGTAGATTATAAATTCCCTCATGAATTATTCATCTACGGATATGATATAGATGGAGAAGGCTTCTATTGTGGAGACTTCACATTTAAGGATAAATATGCTCATAATAAACTTTCGTTCGAAGATGTCAGAAAGGGTTATGAAGTTATATCCGCTTCTGAAGATCATATGTTCAAGGATGATTACAAGGGTACAAGAGGATTGTATGTAATCTTCAAGAACACAGATACCTGTTATTATGAATTAGATACTGTTCTTATCAGGAATACACTTCGTGAATATCTGAATTCAGAAGATACGAAGAACCACTTCCGTATGATGAGAAACAGATTTGACGACACGACCTTCGGTGTTGAGGTATATGATAAGGTTCTGGAAAGAATTAACAAGCAGCTGAGTGTAGAAGAGCCTGATTTCGATATCAGAGCACTTCACATCATGTATGATCACAAGGTTCTTATGCTTGAAAGAATTAAATATCTGATGGCTAACGGTTTCCTGAATTATGATGAGGATCTTATTAAGAATTACGAAGAGGTAGTGAAGAATATGCTTACTGCACGTAATCTTCTGATAAAGATTTCAATAAATGAGGATGTTAGTGAGGCTTCCAGATTTAAGACATACTTCAATATTGCTAAAGAGAAGGAAGTGGCTGTCCTCCTGGAAGTGCTCTCAAGACTGGATCAGAGAGCAAAATAATAATTTCAAAAACAGCTCGCATTGTTGCGGGCTGTTTTTTCTTGCTTTCTAGGAAACTGCGCCTGACGGCGTGCGTTTTGCATCCGACTTTGAGTGTTTAGTTTGATATTGTTCTTAACGGGTTAGTATTATTTAATTAATATTAGTTATATTGTATAAAGATTAATTACAATAGCTTCATTATTTATTCACAATTAAGGATAATTGTGTTATTATGTTAGATAGCTTTTTGCGCCCTGGCTTTCTATTCACAGCCTATGGTATAAAGCAATAAGAATAATGATTGCATTTCTCTCTTATTGCTTTATACCATAGAGTTTCTGCGAAGCAGAAACCATGAAAACATGAGGTAAGTGTCTGCGAAAGCAGACAATAGAGCGCGAAGCGCGGACTTACCTAATGCTTTTCAGGGTGGCTGTGGATTTAGAATGATCTTGTGGCGTTTCCGGATTCTGGTCGGAATCCAAAAAGAAATAAAACTAGGAGGAATCACAAAATGGCAAGATTCAAAAAGACCATGGATGGTAATGAAGCTGCAGCTCATGCATCGTATATCTTTACTGATTGCGCAGCTATCTATCCTATCACACCATCATCACCTATGGCTGAACATACTGATGAGTGG
>CACZPG010000213.1 GCA_902782965.1 uncultured Lachnospiraceae bacterium | reverse complement strand
CATATAATTATAATATTTGTAAGTGTATTTACTCCGGGAAAAACTCCAGTATTTCGTCATCTTCCATTTCATCCGAAGAATCTGTCGAAAGATTATCCCTTATTACCGTTAAAACTTCTTCATACATTTCCATAGCTTTGGCATGATTCTCCTGTATGAATTCTTCTTTTCCCGATTTAGCTGCAGCTTCAAGTTCAGCTGCAAGTTCCGAGAGTTCAGCCGCTCCTATGGTTCTTGAAGAACTCTTGAGAGAATGAATATAAATTCCGTAATTCTTCCAGTCACGGGACTCAAAACTATCCCTAAGAGCCTGAGCTTTTTCCTTTTCTTCATTAGAATAGACTTCCAGTATAGATCTATACATGCTCTCATCTTTTTCGCAAAGTCTCAGACCTTCATTGGTATCAACTCCAATAGCATTTAATGCTGCAAGAAGATTATCCTCAGTCTTTTCTATTCCTACATTATTATCTTCATTATTTTCTTCATAATCTTTATATATTTCATACTTAGATTCAGGAAGATACCGGATTATCATCTGCTCCAGTTCTTTTCCTTCTACAGGCTTTGTAAGGTAATCATCAAAGCCAATATTCAGATACCTTTCTTTTGCTCCTCTGATAACATCAGCGGTAAGGCATATGACAGGTGTATCAATATTTCTCTTATTTTCCAAAGCTCTTATTTCTTTCATGGCCATGCTTCCATCCATTCCTGGCATGCGCTGGTCCATTAGAATAATGTCATATTTATTCTTCTCAGCAAGGCTAATTGAATCCGGGCCACTCAATGCTGTATCTATCTTAATCCCTGTCTTCTTAAGAAGATTAGTAACTACCAGAATATTCATCTCCGTATCATCAACTACAAGAATACGTGCTTCCGGTGCGCGGAATGATTCTCTGTAATTATAATCAACATCAACAGCCGGAGCAGCATTTCTGTAATCTCCCAAAGGAGTATCATTCTCAATTCTCTGCCAGAGTTCGAAGGAGAAAATACTTCCAACACCATATTGACTGTAAACCTTAAGTTCGCTTCCCATAAGATTAAGAAGTTTTCTGGTTATTGTCATTCCAAGTCCGGTTCCTTCAATATTACGGTTTCTTACCACATCAAGTCTCTCAAAGGATTCAAAAAGCCGGGCCATATCACTTTCTTTTATTCCGATTCCAGTATCTTTCACCTCGAAACATAGAAGTATATTTCCATCATCACTCTTCTCTTTACCCTCTATGTTGAGAGTCACCGTGCCTTTCTCCGTATATTTAACCGCATTTGTAAGCAGATTCATAACTATCTGATTAATACGGGTATCATCACCATACAGTTCCAAAGGAATCCCGGGATCTATATTTACCTCAAGGCTGAGGTTTTTGGATTTGGCTCTCTCTGAAATCGAATTGACCAGATAAGCTACCTGTGCACCCACATTATAACGTACAGGAACTATTTCCATCTTCCCGTCTTCTATCTTGGAGAAATCAAGTATTCCGTTTATCAGTTGAAGAAGATTATGACCGGACTGCTTAATATTTCCGGAATACTCCATTATATCCTTACTATCTGTCTCACGAAGGATCATTTCATTCATACCGATAATGGCATTTATAGGCGTTCGTATCTCATGGGACATATCTGCCAGAAACCGGCTCTTCGCCTCATTCGCATCATCAGCAGCCTGCTTCTCAAGCTTCAGCATCTGTTCCTTATATTCCTGTTCCTGCTTACTTAATTTGTCCAGAACGCTGGCAAGGAAAATTGCTGAAAGTGCTCCGATGACTATGGCAACAACTGTTGCGATGACAAATCCACGAGTCATAGAATCCACACCCATAGATACCACATCCTTACTGGTAGCAATACATACATACCAGCCGGTATTGGTCATCTGAGAATAAGAAATCCCCCTTCCGATGCCATCGTAATCTTCTACATAAACCATTTCATGAGAACCGCTGCTGATTGCATCTATCAATGGTTCATATGGAGCATCCTGAACATCCATAACCATTAGCGGATTATCTTCATAGGAATATGCTTCATTAGGATGAACCAGCATCCTCATATTCTGATCCACCAGAAATGCATAACTGTCATCAGCCACCGCAGCTTTATTAATTATGTTAACCAATACATTTACGAAAATATCAGCAGCCAGAACTCCAAGAAGTTCATCATCCTTATAAACTGCTTTAGATATTGTAATAATAGGTTTCTTAGTATCAGAATCAAGATAAGGTGTAGAAAAGAACAGCTCCCCGGTCAGAGCTGAGGTTGTATACCACTCTCTTTCATGCACGAAATCAACAGAGCCATCTGCGATGAAATCAGACGCACAGACCATGGTATTATTAGGATAAGTAAAATAGACATCATAAACATAGCCATTCTTATTCAGAAGTTCATTACTATGCTTAAGATAATTGTGAAATTCATCATAACCCTTCTCGGATATACTATTAACTGCAATCTCTGCAGCCATCGTATCTATGATAGTAGCATTAGTACTAACCCACGATGTCAGTTCAAGAGCGTATTTCTGGGCAGCAACACCGTAATTATCCTCCAGCTGATCAATGAGACTGCTTTTCGCTCTTTGATAACTGATAAAGGAAAGAAATACAGAACTGCCCAAAACTACCAGTACTATAAGAATTGTCATCTTGGTTCTTAAACTCTTCATAAATACATCTCCAGATTTTAAGACACTTATACACTACTCTTTCTCGGAATCATAATGGACAGACCAAAGGATGATTCATCACTTTCAGCCTTTACCAGGCCGTCATATTCTTCAACAGTGCGTCGTATATTTCTGAGTCCGAAGCCATGATGCTCCGTGTCCTTCTTAGAAGTATAACCAGCAGACATAAAGAGTTTCTCCACATCAACCTTCTCACATGCAGAATTAGATATTTTAACGATGAAGAATTTCTCGGTACGTTTTATATTCAGCTCAACCCAGGCTTCAGGTAAAGTCTTTGAGGAAGCCTCTATCGCATTATCAATAGCATTTGCAAATATACTGCAGATATCCATAGGCTTCATATTCAGGCCGCCGTCAACCACACCATCAGATTTAAAATCTATCTGCAGTTCCCTCATTTTATCAGCCTTCATGGCAACTATGCAGTCCAGCATCTCATCACCGGTTATTATAGAAGGTGAAAGGGCTCTTACATTT
>CACZPG010000212.1 GCA_902782965.1 uncultured Lachnospiraceae bacterium | reverse complement strand
GTAAGTGTATAAGAAATGTTATTGTAAGCCAGAAGATTTCCGTTAACATCATAGATGTTTCCCCGAATGGAGCTTACAGTAAGGGTTTTCTCTGATTTAACCTCGAAGCTCTTGGTATATTCTTCTCCCTGATCTATCTGCAGTGTGAAAAGCTTGTTAATCAGAAGAAAGAAAAGCACAATAATAAGCAGAGTTACAGGAAATACTCTGCTGGTAAGATATTCGGATAACATTTCTTTTAAGGAAATAAATATATCCTTAAACAGCTTCATTCTCTTTGACCTTCTTCTTTAAAAATTTATTAATTACAACATATATTCTATATACTATAACAGTAGCTACAACAGTATATAGAATGTGAGGAACAAATACATGAATAAAATAGAAAACAATATCTGTCCTGTTTCTGAGAAGAAAACCTGATACATACTCGACAAAACAGAAAATAGTTTCATCAACTGCAATAATAAATACAGGCAGCATAACATCTTCCATAAGGAAATCTTTATGGAAAGAACCGTTGAAATAACCCAGAATCATAAACAGAAACATGTATGGACCGATAAGTCCGGAAAAAAACACATCATAAAGAAAACCACAGAAAAAACCGGTCAGCATTCCTTCTCTTCGTCCTCTCATGATACCAAAAGACATGGTAAGTATTAGGAGAAGATTTGGAGCGACCCCCTGCAGATTACAGAATGAGAAAAGCGCACTCTGCAAAAGAAATGATACTATTATAAGTAAAAATATAGTAATTATGCGTCGCATTAATAATTTACTTCCTGTTTACGATCAAGGATGACAAGCACATCTTTTACATCATAGAAATTGACAGTAGGAGAAATCTCCGCCGTCTGGGTAAGATTATTGGAATCATAAGATACACTTGTTACATAGCCGATTGTAAGACCATACATATATCTGTCAGAAACATTTGAAGATATTACCTTATCTCCTACACTGACAATTGCATTTTTGTCTATATCAGTAGCTTTAAGATATCCCTCTTCCATAGTTTTGAGAGATCCTTCTACATTACAAAGCACACCGGCAACACCTATTTCTCCGGTTACATTTGCTCTGTCATCAATAATAGCTCTTACCTTGGCATAATCATCATAAGATTCACAGACGATGCCAAGAAGTCCGTCATCACTTAGAACATTACAACCTTCATAGACCTGATCATTTAAGCCTTTATCTATATAAAATTCATTAAAAAATCCGGATGTATTTACAGAGAATACCCTTGCAGCGGTTTTTTTATAGTCGGGATAAAGTTCATCCAGATCATAAAGCTTTCTTAATTCCTGAAGTTCAGCAAGCTCCGCTTCTTTTCTTCCAAGTTCATTCTGATAATTAGTAACTTCTGAACGAAGCTTTCTGTTTTCGTCCTGAAGTTTCTTATTGTCGGCAAATACTTCAAGTTTACTATGTACTTCCTTGCCGATATCATTTACACCCTGCTGTAAAGGTGTTATATATTTTCCCACAACCTTTCTGACAGGAAGCATTTTGTCAGGAAAAAAAGCAGACACAATAATAAGTGCCACACATATAATTGATAATGCAACCAGAAGGTATTTAGGATTAACATCTTTTTTTGTATTAGGTTTCATTAAATAATCCCTTTTTCAATAAAACTATAATAGACTCCATCACCTATTATGATATGATCAAGAAGCGGAATTTCAAGCTTCCTTCCCAATTCTTCAAGTCTTTTAGTAACCAGTATATCTTCTTCGCTTGGTGATGGATCACCGGATGGATGATTATGAATCATTATAAAACCGGTTGCTTCATGTTTAAGTGCTTCTTTAAATATTTCTCTTGAAGAAACAATACTACGATTAACACTTCCTTCAGAAAGCATAACCTTATGAAGCAGAGAACCATCTGTAGCAGTAAATAGTGCATATAATCTTTCTTTGGTAAGAAAACGCACCTCTTCCATAAAATAATCAGCCACGGAACAAGGGGATTTGAAACTTATTTTATCTTCTTTTTCCAGACTGTTTATTCTTTTGGAAATTTCAGTAATGGCCAGAAGCTCTGCGGCCTTAACTTTTCCAACTCCCGGAACTTTAATCAGATCATTGTAGCTTCTGTAATGAAGTCCTCTGAGTCCTTTATAAACAGGATGAGAATTAAGAATCATTTGTGAAAGTGATATCACATTCATTTCAGATGTTCCGGTTCTCAGAAGAATAGCCAGAAGCTCTGCATCACTGAGGCACTCAGCACCATACTTAATAAGCCTTTCAACAGGCTTTTCATTATCGGCCATATCGGCCACTTTCATATTTTCCACGCATCCTCCTTCTGTCAAGTCTCTTCGGATAGCGGAAATATTTACAAAAGATTATTTTAACACAATTAGAAATATAATTAAAGCGTCATATTATATTTTTACAAGACCTGCATCAAGCATTCTCTGAAGAGTAAGCATTCCTGCGTATTTTGTATGAGGATAAGTAAGACCACCCTGGAAATATACTGCATAGGGTTCTTTCATGGGTGCGTCTGCAGAAAGCTCAATGGATGCTCCTGATACAAATGCACCTGCTGCCATAATAACTTCAGAATCATATCCTGGCATTGCCCATGGAACAGGCTTCACATAACTGTCTACCGGAGCACTGTACTGAATTCCTTCACAGAAAGCCTGTATTAATTCAGGTTTTCCGAATACAATAGATTCGATTATATCATTTCTTTCCTCATCAGCCTTAGGTATAGTCTCAAAGCCAAGTTTCTCATAAATACTGGAAATAAGGATTGCACCCTTAAGTGCTGCAGCAGTTACTGTAGGAGCAAGGAACAGGCCCTGTGCAAATTGGGCTGTTATTCCCAGTGAAGCCCCAACTTCCTTTCCTATGCCTGGAGTGATAAGACGTACAGCTGCATTTTCAATGCATTCTTTAGTTCCACATATATATCCGCCGATAGGTGCTATTCCACCGCCGGGATTTTTGATAAGTGAACCTACAACCATATCAGCTCCTACGTCAGATGGTTCTATGGTTTCAACAAATTCACCATAACAGTTATCCACCATTATAAGAACATCAGGTTTTAAAGTCTTAATATATTTAATAACCTCTCCGATAGCCTCGACCGATAGTGAAGGTCTTGTATCGTATCCTTTAGATCTTTGAATCTCCACAATGCGAGTATTTGCTTTAAGTTTATTTCGTATTCCTTCATAATCCCAACCACCGTCAGGAAGCAGAGATACTTCATCATATGTAATACCATATTCAGCCAGGCTTCCCTTTTCAGGTCTGACACCAATTACTCCCTGTAAGGTATCATATACAGGACCTGCAACTGAGAGTATTTCATCTCCGGGACGTGTGTTTCCGGCAAGGGCAATTGTAAGGGCATGAGTTCCACAGGTTATCTGCTGTCTTACGAGAGCATCTTCCGTATGAAATACATTTGCGTATACCTTTTCAAGGGCTTCTCTTCCTGAATCATTATAACCATAGCCGGTGGTACCTTTAAGATGCTCCTCTGCAAATCGTGCATCCTGCATTGCTTTCAGAACCTTCATCTGATTTATCTCAGCAATCCGGTCAATATTAATAAAGCGATGCATCAGATTGGCTTCAATTTGAGAAACGTAATCATAAACTTTTTCGTTTATACCGTTTTGAACGTAGTATTCTTTTATACTTTCAGAATTAAGATTCCTGTTTTCCATTATTTATCACTCCGATTATTTCTGTTAATATTTCATCTTCTGACTTGCCATCTTTATCTATCCAGATGGTTTCTTTCTCTCTTCTGAACCAGGTAAGCTGTCTCTTGGCAAAATGTCTGGTGTTCAGTTTTATCTGTTCAAAAGCCTCGTCAAATGTAATCGCACCTTCCAAAGCATCATAGATTTCTTTATAGCCTATTGCCTGCATTGATGTAAGTGTTTTATCATATCCGGCATCCTTAAGCTTTCTGACTTCGTCTATCAGACCACTGTTTTTCATTATTTCAACTCTTCTGTTTATTCTTTCATACAGAATACTTCTATCCATATTTAATACAAAATAGAAGCTGTCATATACTGAAGTCTTCTGCCGTTCTCTTTCGTTATGAAGAGAAATAGGTTCCTTATGTATATGATAATATTCAAGTGCGCGAATTACCTTGCGGACATTATTCTTATGAATCTTTTCTGCAGAGACCGGATCGATTTCAATTAATTGTTCATATAATTTATCTATATCACCGGTTTTTTGGACATATTCTTCCAGTTCTTTACGATAGGTTCTTTCAGATTCCTGTGAATCAATTGTTTGAGAATCTGTTATTTGAGAATTAACTGTTTGAGATTTTGTAATAGTTTCAGAATTCTCGTTATCAAAATCTATGTCATATAGAAGAGCCTGAATATAGAATCCGGTACCGCCTACCACAATTGGGATATGACCTCTTCCATATATTTCTTCAACCTTTTGAGTTGCAAGCCTTTTGAAAACCGTAACATCAAAGGTTTCATCCGGATTAAGTATATCAATTAGATGATGAGGAATACCCTGCATCTCCTCTTCTGTTATCTTGGCACTTCCTATATCCATGCCTCTATATACCTGTGCAGAATCCGCAGATATTATTTCTCCATTTAATTTCTTTGCCAGGTTAATGGATAGCTCAGTCTTACCAACAGCTGTCGGTCCGGTAAGTACTATCAGCGGACGAAGTTTATTTTCAGTCATATCAGTCTACTATCCTTTTAAATTTCTTATCTATATCAGCTTTAGACATTTTAATTATTGTAGGTCTTCCATGAGGACAGGTATAAGGATTATCAAGTTTCATTAATCTGTCCATAAGTTCTTCTACTTCCTGCACAGTTATCTTCTGATTTCCTTTTACAGCTGCCTTACATCCCATTGTAGCAAGCTTCCTGACAAATATATCTTCTGTAAGTCCGGTAATTTCATCTGCAAGATATGAAGCAAGCTCCATGAATACCTCTCTTGAATCCAGACCTAACAGATTAGCAGGAACTGCATTGATTTTAATATCATTAGAGCCGAAATCTTCCACCTCAAAACCGCTTGTCTTAAGATAATCAGTATGTTCAAGTACCGCCTGCTTCTCTCTCGCAGACAGACTGATTACCTCTGGCGGATAAATATTCTGAGAAAGAATTGTTCTTTCCTTATATTCTTTTAGAAATGTCTCGTAATTCACCTTCTCATGAGCCGCATGCTGATCCATAAGATAGAGACAATCCTCGTATTCAGTTATCCAGTAGGTATCAAAAGCAAGGCCGATAACTCTGTGTTTCTCTCTGGCAGCCTCTGAAAGATAATCTGAATCTGTGAGTTCTTCCTGTCTATAGGATCCTTTCGGAAGAATACCGGTGCCGTTATCGGCTATACTTTTATTAATTCTTTCTCTGTATTCTTTTGGAAGAAGGCTTTCAAGTATAGAGAATGAATTACCGGGTTTATTATTTGTCTTCGGCGAAATTACATTTTTAGCGGAATTATTATTCGCTGAATTAATTTCTGAATAATTTGTTGAATTATTCATTATATTATTTATTGAATTATTATTAGAAGGATTATTTATTAAATTATCATTAGCTGAAATTTTTTCTGCTGAATTAGCATTTTCAGAAGAATTAACAGGTTGTTTACTCATCTCTGAAGATATATCGGAAACTGACTCGGTTGAAATATTAGCAGATTCATTAAATTCATCTGCTTTTTTGATATTTCTTAATCCAACCGGTGTTTCTGCTACTGTATATGCGGGAGTGTTTTGCTTAAAGCTATAGTCGGCTCCTGCATCAGGTATGAAGTCCTTAGTCTTAAGAGCCTCTTCTACAGCATGAAATACAGCGCTGAACAAAGCTTTCTCATTATCAAATCTGAACTCTCTTTTTGCGGGATGTACATTTACATCAACCATGTAAGCGGGCACATCAATAAAAAGAGCCGTGAAAGGAAATTTATGCTGCATTATATGTGTCTTATATGCTTCTTCAATAGCTCTGTTTACAACAGGACTCTTAATATATCTTTTGTTTACAAAATAATTCTCAAAGCTTCTGTTACCTTTTGACAGGAATGGTTTGCCAATGTAACCGGTAATTCTGATGTCCTCTGTTTCATAATCAGCTTCCAGAAGCCCTCTAGTAATATCTTTTCCATATAAGGAATATATAGTCTCTTTAAGTCTTCCGTCTCCCTGTGTATCTACAATAGTTTTACCATTGGAAATAAGCCTGATCGCAACCTCAGGATTGGAAAGCGCGATATGCACAATAAGATCATTAATATAAGAACCCTCTGTCATATTAGTCTTGAGGAATTTCTTTCTTGCCGGAGTATTATAGAAAAGATTTCTGCATATAATAGTTGTACCATCCGGAGTTCCGACTTCTTTCAGTTCTTCTTCTTTTCCGCCTTTTATTACGTATTTTGATCCGGTTACAGAGGCATGAGTCTTGGTAACCATCTCAACCTCGGAAACCGCTGCTATGGTGGAAAGAGCTTCACCTCTGAATCCAAGTGATACAATATTCATAAGATCGTCAACATTATCAAGTTTACTGGTGGCATGACTCATATAGGCTTTTCTGACATCCTCAGCTTCAATTCCGGAACCATTATCAGTAACCCTGATCATAGAAGTTCCACCATCAGTTATTTCAATTGTTATCCTTGTGGAACCGGCGTCAATAGAATTCTCAACCAGTTCCTTAACAACTGATGCCGGACGTTCTATAACCTCTCCGGCAGCTATCTTATCTATTGTATGTTGATCAAGTATTCTAATCATAAGATTAATCCTTTATTATTTTAGTCGTTGTTTTAATTCCTGTAGATAAAGAAGTGCTTTTACAGGTGTCATATTGTCCAGATCCATGGACTTAAGTTCATTAGTAATATTCATTTCTTCAGTACTTGCAAAAAGCGAAAGCTGTCCGGGAGTATCGCCGGATCTGCCTGAAGACCGTCCACCTTTGTCAGCAGAATTCTTATGTGTTGTAACTACTTCCAAATCTCTGGAACGTCCTGTAATATCTTCCTCGGAAAGATAGACTGCAATTTCTTTAGCCCTGTCTGTAACCAGAGAAGGAACCCCAGCCAGTTCTGCGACTTCAATACCATATGAACGGTCTGCTCCTCCGGGTATGATCTTTCGAAGGAATACAAGATTGTTTCCATCATGCTTGATTGCAATTGAATAATTATTTACTGAAGATAATTTATCCTCAAGGGTGGTGAGCTCATGATAGTGAGTTGCAAAAAGAGTCTTGGCACCAAGCAGATCGTTATCTGCGATATATTCAACTACAGCCCAGGCTATGGAAAGACCATCAAAGGTAGATGTACCACGGCCAATTTCATCCATAATAATCAGTGAATCCCGTGTAGCATTTCTTAATATATTAGCTACTTCACTCATTTCGACCATGAAGGTGGATTGACCCTGGGATAAGTCGTCACTTGCTCCGACTCTTGTAAATATCCTGTCAGAAATACTTATATCAGCTTCATCTGCAGGTACAAAAGACCCTACCTGAGCCATAAGACATATGAGTGCAGTCTGTCTCATATAGGTTGATTTTCCGGCCATATTAGGACCGGTAATTATCATTATTCTGTTAGCCTGATTATCAAGATTGGTATCATTTGGAATGAAATCACCGGAGCTGAGCATTTTCTCAATGACAGGATGACGACCGTTTCTGATAATAATAGAGCCATTATTATTCAGAGATGGTCTGACATAGTTCTCTCTCATAGAAACAAGCGAAAGAGATGCAAGAACATCGGTAACAGCTATGAAGCCGGCAGTTTTCTGGACTCTTTCTGTTTCAAGACTGAGAGTGTCACGTAGTTTTACAAATTCATCATATTCAAGACCGTACAGATTCTCCTCGGCACTTAAGATTTCTGAAGATAGTGTCGCCAGCTCATCAGTAGTGAATCTTTCTGCATTGGTAAGAGTCTGTTTTCTTATGAAATAATCAGGAACTTTATCTTTAAAGGAGTTGGTAACCTCAAAGAAATAACCAAAAACACGATTAAATTTGATTCTTAAATTCTTGATTCCGGTAGCTTCTCTTTCTTTGTTCTCAAGCTCGCTCAGAATAGTCTTGGAATTAAGCTTTTTGTCTCTGTAATTATCAATATGTTCATTATATCCGGTCTTGAAAATGCCACCTTCTCTTACAGTAATAGGAGCATCTTCATCTATTGAAGCATCAAGTAAAGCATGGATATCTTCCAGAGTATCGAATTCTTCATACATATTAGCGAAAATACTGCCGTTCATCTCTCCTATCAGCCTCTTAATATAAGGCAGATACTCAAGAGAAGTCTTGAAGGCCAGCATATCTCTCGGATTAGCCGTACGCATGGATATTCTGGTCATAAGACGTTCCAGATCATAAATAGAATTAAGATACTCTCTCATTTCATCTCTGGAAATAACATTAACATTAAGACTATCAATAGCATCCAGACGGGCATTGATCCTGTCGATATCCATAAGCGGGGTTTCAATATAGTTTCTGAGAAGTCTTGCTCCCATTGCAGTTTTGGTTTTGTCCAGAACCCATAGCAGGGAGCCTCTCTTCGCCCCATCACGCATGGTTTCGGTCAATTCAAGATTACGTCTTGTAGCGGTATCAATAACCATATAGTCATTAGAATAATATATATTAAGGTGATTTATCTGAGATAATGTACTCATCTGAGTTTCATATAAATAAGTCAGAAGCGCACCTACTGCACAGGACGTCTCGGGAATATCCTTAAGACCAAGTCCTTCTACACCAATGACATTAAACTGTTTCTCAATATTACTTACGGCATTTTCAAAAGAATAATATCTGTCACCAATAACACTTCGTGTAATGGATAATTTAACAGTTAGTTCCGAAAAGGTTGACATAATTTCATTATTGTTAACCCAATCATTCTTATCATTAAATAATATTTCTTTAGGCTGGAATTTATTAATTTCATCCATCACTTTATTCATGTCAGTTACACTGGTACACATGAATTCACCCGTGGAAATATCAGAAACCGCTATTCCATATCTTCCGTTATTTAATGCTCCATGCCCTGAAGGAGCTGAGAAACACATAATGAAATTATTCTTATCTTCTGTTAAAGAATTATCTCCCATATTAGTACCGGGAGTTACAACTCTAATAACCTTACGCTGTACAAGACCTTTCGCAAGCTTAGGATCTTCAACTTGTTCACATACGGCAACCTTATACCCCTTCTCAATCAGGCGGGAAATATATACTTCAGCAGCATGATAAGGAATACCGCACATTGGAGCCCTTTCCTCAAGGCCACAATCTTTGCCGGTAAGCGTTAGTTCCAGTTCCTTTGAAATATTTACAGCATCATCAAAAAACATCTCATAGAAATCACCGAGACGATAAAAAAGGACACAGTCAGGATAAGCGTCCTTTGTTTCAAGATAATGTTTCATCATTGGAGATAGTTTTGAAGTATCTATCATTGTTTTGTCCTTACTCTGAATAATTCAATAAAATGATGCAGGTGTAATAGTTTTATTCAACCATGGTTCCTGTATAGTAGAAACCATGAGCTTTATCCAGTTTAACATTAACGAAGGTTCCGATTAATGAATTGTCTCCAGGAAAATGTACAAGAATATTGTTATCCATTCTTCCGGTCACATAACCTTCCATATGATCATTTACATTTTCCACCAGTACTTCTTTTGTCTGACCTTCAAATCTGGCACTGGCCTCAGCTGAGACCTCTCTTACAACTTCAAGCAGACGACTGAATCTTTCATTTACAACCTCTGCAGGCAGCTGTTCCATTTTTGCGGCAGGAGTACCGGTTCTTACAGAATATATAAATGTAAATGCCTGGTCATATCCTACTTTTCTTACTACATCAATAGTATCCTGAAGATCTTCTTCGGTTTCACCTGGAAAACCGACCATAATATCCGTAGTTAGAGAAATATCAGGAAGTTTAGCCTTGATTCTATCTACAAGTGCCAGATAATCTTCCTTGGTATATCTTCTGTTCATTGCCTTAAGCACTTTGGTGGAACCGGATTGTACCGGAAGATGTAAATGCTTCGCAATCTTAGGATTACGGGCTATTACATCAATAAGTTTATCTGAAAGATCTTTTGGGTGCGAAGTCATGAACCTTACCCTTTTGATTCCATCAATCTTACAGATATCTTCAAGCAGATCCGGGAAGCTGTAATCAGGATTATTCTTTATAATATCACTATCTTCCAGGAAATTTACACCATAGGAATTAACATTCTGGCCAAGCAGCATTATTTCTACATAGCCTTCCCCGGCAAGCTTCTGCACTTCTTCAAATATATCTTCAGGAGTCCTGCTTCTTTCGCGACCTCTTACATAAGGGACTATGCAGTAGGTACAGAAATTATTGCATCCATACATAATATTGACACCTGATTTGAAGTTATACTTCTTCCGTTCAGGAAGGTTTTCTACATTTATTTCAGGAGCATTCAGGACTTCAATCACCTGCTTAACAGAGCCGCTGAGTCTTGAATACAGAAGCTCAGCAAGTTTGTAGAAATTAAAGGTACCGAATACGATATCTACAAAACTATATTTCTCTCTTATATGATCAACAATTTCCGGTTGCTGCATCATGCACCCGCATATTCCTATAAGCATTAGTTTCCCTGATTCCTTTCTCTTCTTGAGGGAACCAAGGTGTCCATAAAGCTTCTGATTGGCATTCTCGCGTACAGTACAGGTATTAAAGATAACAAAATCCGCATTATCCTCTTTATCTGCTTCCTGATAACCTATTCTTTCGAGAATTCCGGTCAGTTTCTCAGAATCACGCGCATTCATCTGACATCCGAAGGTAGAGACATAGAAAGTCGGTGCCTTGCCGTTCTTATTAATAAAATCCTCAATAAATTCATGACACCTGTCCATGAAATACTGCTGACGTGCGGGTTCTGAAGTTGGAATATTTATACTGTTCAAATTATCCATTTATTTACCGATTATTTCCTTTTCTAAAACATATACAATTAATAAATTTGTAATTTTATCATTTATAATTTATAATGCTTCAATCTCTTTCATCCACTGAGCTGAGGAAGCATCACTTGGCATTCTGAGATCGCCTCTTGGAGACATGGAAACTGAACCGACTTTTACTCCATCCGGCATACAGCTTCTCTTAAACTGCTGGGAGAAAAATCTCTTATAATACATTGTCATCCATTTCTTTATTTCTTCATCACTGTAATCATCCTTAAAGGCTTTCTTAGCAAGATAGAAAATCTTGGAAGGAGTGAAACCATATCTCATACTGTAGTAGATAAAGAAATCATGAAGCTCATATGGTCCAACTTTATCTTCTGTCTTCTGAGTGATATTGCCATTCTCATCCGGCGGAAGAAGTTCAGGACTGATAGGTGTATCAAGGATATCTCTGAGAACATTACTTGCCTCAGGGAAGATATCATTTTCAACTACGGAATCTATCATCCATTGAACAAGCGTTTTAGGAATGCTTCCATTTACACCGTACATACTCATCTGGTCACCGTTATAAGTACACCATCCAAGAGCAAGCTCACTTAAGTCACCGGTACCTACCACCAGTCCGTTATGTGCATTGGCATAATCCATAAGAACCTGAGTTCTTTCTCTGGCCTGAGTATTCTCATAGGTTACATCTTTATTCTCTATATCATGTCCGATATCCTTCAGATGCTGAATACAGGATTCTTTAATATCAATTATTACAGGTTCTGTTCCCAAAGCTTTAATTAATTCAAGAGAATTATTATAAGTTCTGTCAGAGGTACCGAAGGCCGGCATGGTAATGGCAATAAGATCTGAGCTGTCACGATTAAGCTTCTTAAGGGCTTTGGCCGATACAAGAAGTGCCAGTGTAGAATCCATTCCTCCGGAAACTCCGACTACAGGTTTCGAGCCGGTTATCTGAAGTCTCTTCACAAGACCTCCAACCTGCATATCAAAGATCTCATTACATCTCTTAATTCGCTTGGATTTGACTGATGGAATAAATGGTTTCTTGGGAACTAACAGATATTCTCCATCAGATTCAGGAAGTGAACAGTCAGTAACCTTAAGAGTTATAATGTCTTTAACCTTATCAGAAATAAGATCTCTTGCATCTCCGAATGTTGTTGAAACAAGTCGGTCATGTCTGATTTTACCAAGATCAATATCAGCTATCATTATATAATCACTGGCAATAAAATCACGATTCTCATTTATCAGTACACCATTCTCAGCAAGCAGTGAATGACCGGAAAAAATCAGATCCTGTGTAGATTCAGAAGCTCCTGCAGATACATAGAGATATTCACATATACTTGAAGCAGACTTCTGTTTTATAAGCTGTTTTCTGTACTCTCTCTTAGATACTACTTCATTGCTGGCTGAAATATTAACGATAAGTTCAGCACCTCCAAGGGAAAGAACAGTCGAAGGAGAAAATGGAGCCCAAAGATCTTCACATATCTCCACACCAAATCTTAATTTAGAATCAATATCATATATAATTTTATTTCCAACAGGAATTTCATAATCATATTCTTCATTAGAAGCAATGCCGAGTTCTGAAAAACTAAGCTGTTCTATTTCCAGTGTTGCAGCCGAACTAAACCATCTCTTCTCATAGAATTCATGATGATTCGGAATGAAGGTTTTGATAGAGATTCCCAGAAGCCTTCCCTTAGTCATAACAAATGCGCCATTATACAGTCGGGAATTAATTAGAACGGGAGCACCTACTATAATTATCTCATTTCTCCCTTTAGTAGCCGCAAGAATTTCACTTATACCTTTCTTTGCATTTTCGAGAAGTGTATCATGAAAGAACAGATCCTGGCATGTATACCCGGTAACTGATAATTCAGGAAATGCAATTAACGCAGCATTATATTGATAAGCTTCATTAAGCTTAGAAAGAATACTGGATACATTGAATTCCACATCTCCGGGTTTTACTTCAGGTACGCATGCTGCTGTTCGAAGAAAATCATACATAATTATTATTCCTTTCTTTTTTCTTATCTGTTAGCTATATCCAGGCTCAGGCCTTCAAGATAATGTACCGATGCAGGTCCTTCAGCTCTGAGAAAATAATCGTCATCCAATTCTTCATATTTGAAATTCTTGGCATGTCCTTCATTTACACGTTCGATATAAGTTCTCAGTTCTTCGAAACGCATATAATACATATCGTTTCTCTCTGTGAACAATATAAGGAGAAATGCAACTCCCCCCTGTTCTTCAAATTCCTTCATAAAATTATACTGGTGGTCGTGAATATTCTGAAGCGAGAAGGTATCGCTTCTGCATTCCTTTGCATCAAAGCACACAGGTATTTCCTGGACCACTCCTATATAATCCACTGTCGAATCTTTCTCGAAATATGCTTCTGTAATGAGCTTTCTTTCACTGTCAAAATGAAGAGGTGTTATCGGTGTAGGAATCTTCTGGACTAAAGCAAGTCCTTTTGCGCGATAATATTCATTTGTTGAATTTATAAGACTTTCGAAGGCTGAACCTCTAAGTCCTCTTGTTTTCCAAGTAGCCATACATTTACCATATTTAGAATAATTGATTAATAACATCCGGGACAGGTGTTTCACACTCACTGCCATCAGGAAATATCACCTTATAGGCATGAAGCAGCTGATGTTTAACATTATATTTCCCGGAAAACTCGTTATTAATGGATTTAACTCCATATTTAACATCTCCAATAATCGGAAAACCCATATGAGCAAGATGAGCTCTTATCTGATGACTTTTACCTGTGATCAGATCTATGCTCAGAAGTGAAATATCAAGTTTATTATTATATTTGATAAGTTCTGTTCCGGTTAATACTTTGCTGCCACTCTGTTCATCATAGAATTTCATCATATCAGAACTCATATCTGCCATGACATTAGAATTGAAATGTTCAATATTTCTTACTATGACTTTATTGGTCTTTTCATCCTTTGATAGAAATGCTTCATGAATCCCATCAATATTTGCATGACCTTTTACAACTGCATAATAGAACTTCCTGATTTTTCTTTCACGAATTAAATCTGTAAGATAATGAGCACCTTCGGGAGTTTTCGAAGCCATTATAATTCCACTTGTATTCCGGTCAAGCCGGTTACATACAGATGGTTTGAACAATTTCAGGCTCTCCTGGGAAATCTCACCGGTAGAAAGCAGATAATCTATAATCATTTCGTTAATGGAATAGTCCTTAGCAGCAGCTTTCTGAGAGAGAATCCCTGCAGGTTTATTACATAGGATTATATTTTCATCCTCGTATATTACATCAAGCGAAGAATTCTTATTTGAGCTGTCTGTTTTTGCTTCAGGGTTTTCAGATATTGAATTATCTTCTTTGAATTTTGAAATAGTATCATCGCTCAGATAGAATTTTACCGAATCTCCTTCTTTTAAAACTTCCGTACCATCAGCTTTCTTATCATTCAGAACGATATTCTTCTTTCTGAACATCTTGTAGAAGAAGGAATTGGGAGCTTTGGGAAGATAATTCATACAGAGTTTTCTGAGCTTAAATCCTTTTTCATTTTTGGTAATAATGATTTCCTGCATATCAGAACCCCAGACTCAGAAGTCTTTCAGACATTTCATGATCTTTACTTACAGCTTCATTATCTGCTTCTTTAATCTTATTAATCTCCTTCCGGAAAGTATTAAGATTATCAGTCACGACAATACGATAGCCTTTTCCTTCTTCTGATTCATTAACCATATTAATATAACGTTTAATCTTTTCCCTGCCTTTAACCTCTTTGACATCAGGAGTATAGGCAATAATATTGTTATTGTATAAAATAAGTGCCGGTACAAATATAAGACCATCTTCATCAGTAATTGAAATATCATATAGAAGTTTTCTGCCCGACTCCTCTTCTATCTGATGTACTTTTTCATATTCCTCTTTATCCAAAGGCTTGCATTTGAAGCACATAAAAAGATCTATTATATTTCTTGCAAAGGGAATTGAAAGAATACATGCAAGAATAATAAACCAGGTTTTTCTGGTATGAAATACCAGAAGACTGATAACCACATCGGCAACAATCATTAACAGCAGGACTATAGACAGAATAAGTCTGGAAATAATACGACTATGAATATGACCATAACATCCGGCATCTGAGCTAAGTCTTTTTCTTGCTGCTTTATTATCTTTTTTTATTGCTTTATAGGTTGAATTATCTATTTTACTCATTTTAATACTCTATGACATCATCCGCCAGCCAGGCAGATATTTATTTTTTAGCTGTCCATTCCTATTCTTGGCAAATCCAAGAGGAAATCCGGAAACCATAATAAGTACCAAACCATCTTTTAATTCAGAAGAATCAGAAGTTCCATTAAAACTGAGTATTTCATCAGAAGAAATATAGTCCAGATCCAGAGTTTCTCCTCTCAGATATCTAAATACTGCTGAGCCTTCAGGAGAAAGATTCAGACAATTTAAATATGTTTTATCATTTAATATCATCGCAAAAGACTGACTTGGTTCGAATCTGTTCTTCTTAACTTCTCCCAGATAAACGCCCGTTCTCATAGTTCTTAGACCTTTTGTATCGGGAATAAATTCAGGCATAAGAAACAGCTTATTATTATTTAATGTAATTCTGTTAATCCTGTCTGTATCCCAATTAACAAATTTCATAAATTCATTAATGGAATCAGGAAAAGCTAAAGATTTATTATACGCTTTGCCGGCAGCAGAGCTATTAGGTGAAGTATTATGAGTATCCTCAGAAATGTCTGTATCAGCTTTATTTCCTAATAATGCAACATAATGACCTTCGCCATGAACCTTATGAGGGAAAAGGTGAACACTTCTTTCCATCCCGTTATAACCGGGAACAAATCCCTCATGCATTTTAATCGGCTTAAGTTCCAGATTATCATTAAGGGAGAGAATATACTGAACCTGCTCTTCATCCTCTCTCAGATCGAAGGTACAGGTTGAATACAGAAGCATTCCGCCGGGTCTGAGAAGCTTTACCGCTTCCTTGATTATACTTCTTTGAATCGCTGCAAATTTCTCATTACCGTTCTGTTCCCAGGCCGTAACCATTGAAGTGGATTTTCTGAACATTCCTTCACCGGAACATGGGGCATCGATCAGAATCTTGTCAAAATATCCACCGAAATGTTCAGCAAGTCTGTCCGGTGTTTCACAGGTGATAACAGCATTTTCAATACCAAAGGCTTCAACATTCTTCTGAAGAGCTTTAAGTCTCGATGCGCTGACATCATTAGATACAATAAGCCCTGTCCCCTTCAGACGGGCAGCCAGTTCAGTAGTTTTGCCACCGGGAGCGGCACACATATCAAGAATAATATCGCCTTCTTCTACAGGAAGTGTTGCAGCAGGAAGTGTTGCACTAGCCTCCTGAAGATAATAAAGTCCGGCATAATAATATGGATGTTTTGATGGTGAGAACTTCTCAGCATCATAATAGAAGGCATTATCACACCAGGGGACCTGTTCAAGTTCGAAAGGTGATATTTCAAGAAAATCCTCTACAGAAATCTTTAGAGTATTAACCCTTAGACAATGATTTAAGGGTTCAGAAAGTGATGCCTCGTAGGCATCATATTCCGAACCCAGAAGATTCATCATTTTACATTTGTATTCCTCAGGAAGCCTCATATTTTACTCACTCGTCATCAGTTTTCGTATGAACAGGTTCTTCATTCATATTGATTCTTGAATATAAGAAATCATACTCTTTCTGATAAGTTTCATTTTCAGGGTATTCTTTAATAAGCTTGGAAGCTTTATCAAGTGCAGTACTGTAATCAAGCTTTATTTCAGAAACTACAATATCATTAAACATGACCTTATCTTTATAAAGATCATCACCACAGGTCATTCCTTTGTTTATCATGGTAACCGCATTATCTACATCTCCTATATTCAGATAATAGGACGACATCTGATATGAGATATAAGTGTTAATTCCATAATTATCAGAATAGTTATTAAAAGCATCAATCATTTCATCATACTTTTCCATCTTCTGATAACATAGACCCAGGAATAAGTAAGTACTCTTATTGCCACGTTCAAGTTCTGTATTCAGCTTATTAACGGTATCCTCGCTTATATCTCCGTTCTTGATATTATCAAGAGCAGCTGCAAGCTCAGCCAGTTGATTTAAGGCATCTTTACTTAGTGCTGTGGCTTTATTATCCAGAATCAATTCATTATAAATATTATATGCTGACTGATATTCTCCACTTCTCATATATGCAGCAGCAAGATAAAGATTTGTATCATTATCCATTCTCTCTGAGAACCACTGTTTTAATTCAAGAGAAGCTTTGAAATCATTTACAGCTTCATTATAACTTCCGCCTTTAAAGGCTTCTATTCCTTTTTCACGCAGTTTTTCCTTATCGGAAATAGAATGAACGATAATAAAAGCAGTACCGAGAATCATTATTATTGTAAATACAGCACAAAAAACTGCCAGATGAACATTTCTCTGATGACGTGAATTACCACTGCTTTTTCTTACTGATCCGGATTTAACGGAAATATTATTATCTTCAATTATGTCCTTCTTCGACATTTCAGCTCCAATTCATTAATCCTGATTTCTGAGCGTAGTCTCAGCAAATCTCCAGGAATCCTTACACATTCTTTCCAGATCGAATTTAGCTTCCCAGCCAAGTTCTTCTTTAGCCTTAGATGGATTAGCATAACACATAGCAATATCACCGGCTCTTCTGGGTTTAATTGAATAAGGTATTTTGATGTTATTTGCAGCTTCAAACGCTTTAACAATATCCAGAACACTGTAACCGGTACCGGTACCAAGATTATATATATCTACACCTTCGGTTTTATCGATTCGTCCAAGGGCAGCCACGTGACCGAGGGCCAGATCAGTAACATGAATATAATCTCTTACACCTGTACCATCAGGAGTATCATAATCATTTCCAAACACACCAAGTTCAGGAAGCTTACCAAGAGCAACCTGCATAATATACGGCATAAGATTATTAGGAATACCATTAGGTGATTCACCAATAAGTCCACTCTCATCAGCTCCGATCGGATTGAAATATCTGAGAAGAATAACTTTCCATTCTTTATCAGGGACAGTCAGATCACTAAGAATTCTCTCCAGGAAAAGCTTGGTTGTACCATATGGATTGGTTGTGGAAAGAGGGAAATCCTCTGTAATAGGACAACTCTTAGGAGAACCATATACTGTAGCCGAAGATGAGAATATAATTTTCTTGCAGTTATATTTATCCATCAGCTTGCAGAGGTTAATTGTACCGGCAATATTATTTTCATAGTACATAAGAGGTTTCTGGACAGATTCTCCAACTGCCTTCAGTCCAGCAAAATGTATTACAGCGTCAAAGGTATTCTCCTTGAAGATTACCTCCATCTCATCAGGACATAACATATCAGCCTTATAGAACTTCGGCTTAACTCCTGTGATCT
>CACZPG010000211.1 GCA_902782965.1 uncultured Lachnospiraceae bacterium | reverse complement strand
GTACCATAGATTTCCGTACACTATATTACTTTCATCATAGGAAATGCCGTGTTTGGTGAGAGTGTTCTTGAATACTTCCATACGCTCGACTGCAAAGGACATGGACATTCTTCCGGCAACATGAATTAGTTCTTTGCAGTTATGATCAACAATTATATGTTCAATAAGTTCCATATAAGAACGTTTCTGATCGTTAACAACATTATATGTGAAATCTTTGATGTCACCGAGAGTAACAACAGGACATGCAGCTTTTTCCTTCAGTCTGTTAACAGGCTCGTTGAAATTCTCCGGCATATAACTGTCAAAAGAAATGAGCCCGTCAAAATTTTCAAGATCCGGCAGCATATATATTGAGAAATCGCCTTTGTCATAATCTGATAATTCTACAAACTCCATATTGCTGTAGTTATCGCTGAAGCTTGTGAAAAAGAAGAGTTTTACGTTGTTTCTTTTTGCAGCCTGAATGACTCCGTATTGAGTTTTTCTGACTATATCGCGATATATATCTGCTACATAAACCGCAACGTTCTTTCTTTTCATTGAAATACCCCCGTAGTACAATGAAACTTCACTATTAGTATTCTAAAATACTTTACTCCATATCGTGAAATATGAAGTAAAGTATTGTTGAAAAATTCTATTATTTATTTATGAATCATTTATTAATCTTCGTTCTTTGTAAGTGATCCGGCAGTAGTGCTTTCTACCATATCTTCTCTGACGAATGTAAGAAGATCTTCTTCAGTAATATGTGCATCCTGAACTATACGGTTGGCCTGACGGTCAATACATCTTTCGAAATAGTTACGTACCAGACGGGCATTAGCGAAGTTATCCTTCTTAGCCTCTGTCATACCTCTGAGATAAGCCTCGGCAACGGAAGCTGCATTCTCTGTAAGCATGTAATCTGTATCTTTACACATATATTTGAAAATTTCCATAAGCTCATTACTTGAGTAATCAGGGAAATGGATATATTTGTTGAAACGTGATCTGAGACCAGGGTTGGATTCGATGAATTCATGCATTTCATCTGTATATCCGGCAACAATAACGATGAAGTCATCACGATCATCTTCCATACGTTTCAGGAGTGTATCTACAACTTCCTGACCATAGTCGCCTGATTCCTTATTATGTGTAAGTGAGTATGCCTCATCGATAAAGAGGATACCACCGATAGCTCTGTTGATTACTTCGGTTGTCTTAAGAGCTGTACCACCGGAGTAGTGGTCTACAAGTCCTGAACGGTCGACCTCTATGAACTGTCCGCGGCTTACAACTCCGAGCTGTTTATATATCTTAGCAAGAATACGGGCGATAGTAGTTTTACCGGTTCCTGGGTTTCCTGTAAATACAAGGTGGAAGGACATATCGATTCTCTTAAGTCCCTTCAGCTCACGGAGACGACGAACCTTGATGATATTTACAAGATGCATAACATCTTCTTTAACTGATGCAAGTCCTGTAAGTGCCTGGAGTTCAGCAATAAGATCATCGAGTGGCTTTTCGATTTCTTCGGATTCATCACTGCCTCGTCTGTTACGTCCTACACGGCCTTCTCCACGTTTGAATACAGCGTCTTCTTTCTCTTCTTCAGGCTGGAAGTTGAGGAATTCAGATACATCATCGGCACGTTTCTTCTGAATATTATATCCGGAAATATTGATAGCTTTCTTAGTAACGAAGCTTCCTGATTTCTCATCGAAGGTTGTAACGTTCTGCAGATCTGGATTAGTTTTGTCCGTGAAGGTAGCTACGCCTTCTTTTCTGTGAGGACTGTCCTGCATTCTCAGAACACCGGTGTGCTGAGATGTGAGAATACCTGCACTGTTAAGTGTAGCATTAAGAACCTCAACGAAATCAGAAAGATGCTTCTTGGTTGCGTCGTGAGCTTCAGGGTAATCGATGAATCCCTGACCTATCTTTCTGAAACTGTCAGCTATGAATTTTGATCTGGAAATACTTCCTGAAATGAAGGCTTCCTTATTTGCGGCCTGATCGGCAGAAATGAAATAACGGATTGATTTAGGAGCCTCTGTAAGGAATCTCTCATCTACACATTTCTGCTGAACGAAATCAGCAAATTTCTCTTCTGAAAGATTCATTTTAAGATTCTGTCTGATAAATTCTATCTGGTCAGCTGTATGTTTATTTCCGGGTTCGTATAGATATCCGAGAAAAACTATAATATCATGTCTGAGAAGATCACGGAGAGGCATACGGGCGTCTTCCGGATAAACATCGCCATTCTTATTTACTTCATCGGCATATGCAATGCACTCTAAAATCATACTTTGTAAGTTTTTTACTTCCATTTTCCTAACTCCCCATATATTAAAATGTCAATTGCTGACATTATATCATAGTTTTCTTTAATAAGCATCACTATTTTTTAGATTTTGGGAGTATAGCAACTTTGGATAACTTTACCGCAATATTTGAAAAGTATTTGGGGGGTTACTGTGTTACTATTAAATTGCATTACAATATGTAACTATTAGGGTGAGAGAGTTGTGTGATGGAGAGATAATATGAACAATGAATTTAAGGAAACAGCTAGAAGTATTATCGACAAGATGACTGTTGAAGAAGCTGCCAGTCAGCTGAGATATGACAGTCCTTCGGTCGACAGACTTGGGATACCTTCTTACAACTGGTGGGGCGAGGGCCTTCATGGTCTTGCGAGAGCCGGGACAGCTACAGTATTCCCACAGGCGATTGCTCTTGCGGCTATGTTTGACAGGGAAATGCTTGGGAAGATAGCAGAAGTGATCTCGGTCGAAGCAAGGGCTAAGTATAATGAGTCTACAAAGCTTGGAGACAGAGATTTATACAAATGTATAACAATGTGGTCACCGAACATTAATATTTTCAGAGATGCAAGATGGGGCAGAGGACAGGAGACCTACGGAGAGGATCCTTTTCTTACCGGAAAGCTTGGAGCTGCTTTTATAAAAGGTCTTCAGGGCGATGGTAAGTATATGAGAGCTGCTGCGTGTGCTAAACATTTTGCAGTACATTCCGGGCCTGAGGCCATTCGACATGGTTTTGATGCACAGGTTAATCCGAAGGATATGGAAGAAACTTATATCCCTCAGTTCAAGGAAGCCGTTGATGCCGGAGTTGCCGGTTTCATGGGTGCTTATAACAGAGTGAACGGAGAGCCGGCGTGTGCAAGTAAGTTCCTTCTTGAAGAAACACTTCTTAAGAAATGGGGCTTCGAAGGATATATTGTTTCCGATTTCATGGCTCTTAACGATATTCATGAGAAGCATAAAGTAACCAAGAATGCGGTTGAATCTGCGGCACTTGCTCTTAAAGCCGGATGTCATGTAAATGCAGGAATCGTTTACAGAAGCATAATGGAAGCTTATGAACAGGGGCTTGTTACAGAGGAAGATATAAGAGAGGCTGCAGTCAGAGCTTATACAGTCAGAGCAGCTCTTGGTATGTTTGATGAGAACTGTGAATATAACAGCCTTGGCCTTATGGATATAGATACTGATGAAGCAGCAGAGCTTTCTTATGAAGCAAGTGTTGAGTCACTGGTTCTTCTGAAGAATGATGGAATACTTCCTCTTAATAAGGATGATATCAAGACGATTGGTGTGATCGGACCTACAGCTACTTCAATAACTGTTCTGGAAGGTAATTATAACGGTCTTTCCTCAAGATACGTTACTAATCTTGCAGGTATTCAGGGTGCTGTTAATGAAGGAACCAGAGTTCTCTATTCAGAAGGCTCACATCTGTTTGAACAGAAAGTTCAGAACCTTGCGCTTGATGATGACAGACTCAGTGAGGCTGAGATGGTTGCTAATGCCAGTGATGTGGTTATTCTCTGCGTTGGTCTTGATTCTACTATTGAAGGAGAAGAGGGTGATACCGGAAATGCATTTGCAGCGGGTGATAAGACTTCTCTCTTCCTGCCGGATTCCCAGAGGAAACTGGTTGAAAGAGTGGTTTCTACCGGAAAACCTGTAATACTTGTATGCAATACAGGAAGTGCAATGGATCTGTCTTATGAAGATGAACATTGTAATGCTGTAATACAGAGCTGGTACAGTGGTCAGGCCGGTGGAAAGGCTCTTGCAGATGTTCTTTTTGGCAGAAGAGCTCCGGGAGGAAGACTTCCGGTTACATTCTATAAGGATGGAACACAGCCTCCGATGGAAGACTACAGCATGAAGGGTAGAACATATAAGTTCTATAAGGATAAGCCTCTTTATCCGTTTGGTTTCGGCCTTTCTTATAGCGCTACTGAGTATTCTGATCTTGACTTCAGCGAGGATGGTGATGTTAAGTGTACTATCAAAGTTAAGAATACCGGAACATACAGAACCGGAGAAACAGTACAGGCTTACATATCCAATATTCCGGAAGATAAGCTGAATAATGGTCTTAACTCAGATATTTCAAATCTATCTGAGGTTCTTATACCTGATAATCAGCCTAAATATAATCTTTGTGGATTTGAGAAGATTTATCTTGAACCGGGTGAAGAGAAGAAGGTTGAAATCACTATACCTGACAGCTGTTTTGAAACAGTTCTTGAAGATGGAAGAAGACTTGTTCTTCGTGGAAACTACAGAATTTATGTAGGCGGACAGCAGCCGGACGAAAGAAGTACTGAACTTTACGGACGTAGCTGTGATTCATTTGAGGTAACTAAATAATCTGATGCCTGAGCTTTTGAAATAAGTAAAATAATCACAAAAACTCATAAAAAATCAGATTAAAAAAATATTTTTAAGTTATATAATTATTTCAGCCGAAAGGCAAATATACAGAATGGAGGTTCTAAAATGAAATTCTTTATCGATACTGCAAATGTAGACGACATAAGAAAGGCAAATGATATGGGGGTTATTTGTGGTGTTACCACTAATCCATCCCTTATCGCAAAGGAAGGAAGAGACTTCAACGAGGTTATCAAAGAAATCACTTCCATAGTTGACGGTCCGATAAGTGGTGAGGTAAAAGCTACTACCGTTGATGCTGAAGGAATGATAGCTGAAGGACGTGAAATCGCTAAGATTCATCCTAATATGGTTGTTAAAATTCCTATGACTGTTGAAGGCCTTAAGGCTGTAAAAGTACTTTCAGCTGAAGGAATCAAGACTAATGTAACTCTTATATTCTCAGCTAACCAGGCTCTGCTTGCTGCACGTGCAGGAGCAACTTATGTATCACCATTCCTTGGACGTCTTGATGATATCAGCCAGCCGGGAATAGATCTTATTGAAAGCATCGTTCAGATTTTTGAGAATTATGGTATAGAGACAGAAATAATTGCAGCAAGTATCAGAAATACAATTCATGTAACTGATTGTGCACTTGCAGGTGCTGACATTGCTACAGTACCATACGCAGTTATCGAACAGATGACAAAGCATCCTCTGACTGATCAGGGTATTGAGAAGTTCCAGAAGGATTACAAGGCTGTATTCGGAGAGTAAATATTTATCTTTCTGATGAAGAAAATCAGCCTGGCTGAGTAGAAGTTAATTTACGAATCTTAGAAAAAAGGACGAAGAAATGAACGAAATAACAAAAACAGATTTAGAGAAGAAAGCAAAAGAAGTCAGAAAAGGTATTGTTACTGATGTTCACAGTGCAAAGTCCGGTCATCCGGGTGGATCACTTTCTGCTGCAGATATAATGACCTATCTGTATTTTAAAGAAATGAATATTGATCCTGCAGATCCTAAAAAGGCTGACAGAGACAGATTCGTTCTCTCAAAGGGACATATTGCTCCCGCTCTTTATTCAGTATTATCTAACAGGGGTTATTTCCCAACCTCTGATTTAATAACCCTCCGTCATACCGGTTCTTACCTTCAGGGTCATCCGGATATGAAGCATATCCCCGGAGTTGATATGTCATCCGGTTCCCTGGGGCAGGGGCTGTCTGCAGCTGTAGGTATGGCTCTCGCTGCAAAACTTGATGGAACAGACTACAGAGTTTACGCTATGTGTGGTGATGGTGAGATAGAAGAAGGACAGATCTGGGAAGCTGCAATGTTTGCAGGTCACAGAAAACTTGATAATCTGACAGTGATTGTTGATAACAATAATCTTCAGATAGACGGTTCTGTTGACGAAGTATGTTCACCATATCCTATAGATGAGAAGTTCAAAGCTTTCAACTTCAATGTTATCTGTATTGATGGTCATGATTTTGATCAGATTGAGAAAGCTTTTGAAGAAGCTAAAGAGACTAAAGGAATGCCTACAGCTATAATAGCTAAAACTGTTAAGGGCAAGGGCGTATCTTTTATGGAAAATAATGTTGGCTGGCATGGAAAAGCTCCTAATGATGAGGAGTTTGAGCAGGCTATGAAGGAACTGGAGGATTAGGAAAATGGCAGATGTAGTTAAAATTGCAACAAGAGACAGCTATGGTAATGCCCTGGCAGAGCTTGGAAAAGAGAAACCTGACCTCGTAGTACTGGATGCCGATCTTGCAGCAGCAACAAAGACTGGCGTATTCAAGAAGGTGTTCCCTGAGCGTCATATTGACTGTGGTATAGCTGAGTCCAATATGGCTGGTATTGCGGCTGGTCTTTCTACTTGTGGAAAAGTTCCATTTATGAGTACCTTCGCAATGTTTGCAGCAGGCAGAGCATTCGAACAGGTCAGAAATTCAATCGGATATCCGAAGCTTAATGTTAAGATCGGAGCAACACATGCCGGTATATCTGTAGGAGAAGATGGTGCTTCTCATCAGTGTAATGAAGATATTGCACTTATGAGAACTATTCCGGGAATGGTTATCATCAATCCTTCTGATGATATTGAAGCTAAGGCTGCTGTAAGAGCTGCTTATGATCATCAGGGTCCGGTATATATGAGATTCGGAAGACTTGCTGTTCCTGTAATCAATGATAAGCCTGATTACAAATTTGAACTTGGTAAAGGAGTACTCCTTAAGGATGGTAAGGATATAACAATATTTGCTACCGGACTTGAGGTTGCTGAATCTCTTGAAGCAGCAGAGATGCTTGAGAAAGACGGAATAAGTGTGAGAGTAATCAATATCCACACTATTAAGCCTATCGATAGTGAGATAATCATAAAGGCTGCTGAGGAGACAGGTAAACTCTTTACCGTAGAAGAGCATTCTATTATTGGAGGACTTGGAAGTGCTGTAGCAGAAGTTATTTCTGAGAATCATCCTGCAAGTCTTTATAGAATTGGTGTAAGGGATACTTATGGAGAGTCAGGTCCTGCAAAGGAACTTCTTCACAAATATGAGCTTGATGCAGAAGGCATCTATAAGCAGATCAAAGAGAAAATGTAATTAATTAACAGGAGGTTACAAAAATGAAAAACATACCTGAGGTAAAAATTGGCTTGGTAGCAGTTAGCAGAGACTGTTTCCCTATGTCACTTTCAGAAACAAGAAGAAAAGCTGTTGCAGCAGCATACACAAAGAAATATGGCGACATCTATGAG
>CACZPG010000210.1 GCA_902782965.1 uncultured Lachnospiraceae bacterium | reverse complement strand
TAATCACTCTTAAAAGCAGGATGCCACAATGTAAATAAGGCTTCTGACAGCTCCAGTCCACATACCCCATATACCGTACCATCCGTTCCTGCAAATGGAACCGACAGAAGAACAACCTCTTCCCACATGTTAACAAGCCTGTTCTTTCTGGTATATTTATATTCTGCAGCCACTTCACTTGTTTTTCCGTCAAGAATCTGTATTTCAGACCGGGTCATATCGAATTCCAGCTGCCACTGGTTATTCATTCTGAGCCCCTTTTCTCTTCCTACTTCGGCGATTCCTCTGTATAGATTAAGCTCTTTATTGGCTTTTTCCTTAAGATCTATATTACTGACTCTCAGATAAACGCCGCTTCTTGATTCATCGGAATTCTCAATCTCGGTATTTGCAGTTGCATCAATAACTGCATATACTCCACTGGCTTCAGAAACCTGAATAGCTGTATTCATATATCCATAATATGAATTCTGAAGCTTGGAAAGCATTTCCAGATTATTATTCAGATCTTTTTTTCTTATATTATTCTCTGTAAGTATTAATTCAGTTTCTCTTCCAATATTTTCGGCCAAGCTGATACCCTGCACCGTAATAGCATCCACTTCATTCTTGATAGCCTGTTCCTCTGTATCAAGTCTCATGGACATACCTTCGAAGATTCTTTCATCATCCATTGAGATAACTCCGGAGAAGACAAGTCCGGTTACAAGTATTGCAACAGCCATCATGAAAAGGAGCATCATATATAGGAACAGCTTCGTTCTCATGGAAACGCTTTGTTCCTTGCTCAGCCTGATATATTTTATCAGCGTCTTTATAGGCATTTTATTACTCCATTACAGATTTCAGCCTTTCGAACGCAGTTGTCCGTGCAGATTCAATTTCTTTATCCCGACTACCGGCGGCATCTGTTCCACTGGCCGTTGAATCACCACTGTCACTTATATTAACTGCTTCTTCAGCAAGAATCTGTCTTATATTTTTTTCAAATAATGTTTCTTTATCCAGGTAATAGTTTACCTGTGGAGGAGTATAGAACCTGTATTCCTTCTGCATATCCATGAAAGTCTTATACAGACTCTTATATCTGGGGCTTTCCAGTGTGCTTACAGCATCCGGAAGATAATCAGAGAATCCCTCCTGTGTAACAGGCATATAACCGGCCTTAGTTACGAACTGAACATTTCTGTCAGGCTCCAGAAGCCATCTGAGAAATGTCATTGCTGCCTCTTCTCTTTCTGTATTAGTTTTGAGAAGGCATAAACCGGCACCTCTGTTCATAGCCAGCTTCTCTCCACCCTCATAAACAGGGCAGGGAAGGCTGATCAAATCCAAATCTTCTGTAGTATTGTCCTCATAAGTAACTGTATCGGAATAATAGAGAACTCCGGCAGAAGAAGCAAAGGATACTACAGCATCTCCTGTTCTCAGCGCTTCTGACGCGTATCCGGAACCAAGCCAGATTCCACCATCAATAGCAGTGCCAGCCAATGGATTCCATATTTTCTCAAACTCCGAATCCATTACTATTCCATTATCAGAGAAAAGACTTCCCCCTCTTGAAGCCAGTCCAAGCTGGAAATAATTAAATAGATAATCATCTGCAAGAAAAGGTTTACCTGTCATTTCATGATATTTTTCCGCCGCCTGGAAGAGTCCCTCCCAGGTTCCAAGATCATCAAGAGTAATTCCGCTTTCCTCGGAGAATCTGTCAAATATTGTTTTATTAACAAAGAGAACCTCTGTAGACTTAGCCACCGGCAGTACTGTAAGTCTCCCGTTTATCATTCCCTCTGATATAAAGTCCTCTATAAAAGAGGATTTCTCTTCTTCAGTAAGATAATCATTAAAGTCAACAAGCTTCTCCGAATCCTGCATAGCAAGTACCGTCTTGGGATATGCAACGAAAATATCCGGAAGATCCTCTGTTCCCGGACCACCTGCTTCTGATTCAAGAACAGCCTCATGAAGAGTATTTGTATCCGAAACCTTCGTAGCTTTAACATTTATACCCTTCTGAACCCCTACTGTTACATTAAATTCATCGATAAGATCATTAAGAGGTGAATAAGCCTGTTCACCATATACATGCCAGATAGTCAGAGTAATAGTATGATCTCCTGACACACTTCCACAGCCGGCCATAAGACTGCAACAGAGGATAACTGCCAGAATTATACATAGTATTCTACTGTATTTATCTATTCTTAACATATATTTTCCTTTATCATATAAAATTATAATGAAGTGGGTGTCGATATACTATCCTTCAAGATCCAGCAGAACAAGAGTCTCCGGATCTGCAAGGAAATACCATTTTCCACCTGACTGATAAGTATATCTTGTAAGGGTTCCTGAATTCTCTTTCGCCCCGTCGAAATTTGTTTTGATAGTAAAGTTAACCTTTGAAACAGCACTTACCGGAATATTAACTCCATAAAGACTTCTTACGGCTTCTTTTAATTTTCCGGCATATTCTTTATCAAGCTTCTCCAAAGCTGTAACTTCGACATCACCATAAGAAGCTCCGGACTGAAACTCGAAAGAAACATCTATAGCTGCATCTATTCCAATCTTAGCCTCTCCGTTAATGTATCCTTCCTGCCATTCTTTTGTATAGCAGGCATTCTTATATAATTCTTTGTCTTCATTACTTATTGCTGAATAGTAATTGGATACTGCCTGTCCTCTTGTTATATATCCGGGGGTCATCATGATCCACCATGCAGCTGCGCCTGCCAGAGCAAGTAATATCAGAATTATTAATAACGTTACTAATATTTTTCCGGCTTTGCTTTTTTTCTTTTCCATACCTTTTCAAATGTCCCTTATACTTCTATTTTTCATACGATTTTATATACTAATTATATGCTTATTATCCTTATTTCAGATCATAAGCATTATTACCCTCAGTATCAACAATAACAACTACCGGAAGCTTCTCTACCTTAAGTTTTCTGATTGCTTCGGTTCCCAGATCATCATAGGCTATAACTTCTGCTTCAATAATTCGCTTGGAAAGCAAAGCACCCAGACCACCTATGGCTGCCAGATATACTGCTCCTTCCTTCTTAATTGCATCTATAACCTCGGGACTTCTCTTACCTTTACCGATCATTCCCTTCATACCCTTGCTGAGAAGAAGCGGTGTGTATTTATCCATCCTGCTTGAAGTTGTAGGTCCGGCTGAACCGATAACCTGTCCCGGTCTTGCAGGAGTAGGTCCCAGATAATAAACGAAACTGTTCTCTATATCAAAAGGAAGCTTCTCTCCTCTCTCCAGAGCCTCATACATTCTCTTATGAGCAGCATCTCTTGCTGTATAAACAGTGCCTGTAAGATAGAGCATATCTCCGGCACGAAGTTCTTTTATTACGTCTTCTGTTGTAGGGATTTCTAAATATCTTTCCATTTTTGTACTCTTTTTATATGAATCATTAATTATTTTTGTGTTATTTTACACATCGAGGAACCATCCGGCTTCGCCGTCTGTCGGCTCTTCGAGCCTTTATGTTCCACGATGATGAATATGTCGACTTAGACAC
>CACZPG010000209.1 GCA_902782965.1 uncultured Lachnospiraceae bacterium | reverse complement strand
TTCCACTACAACACTTATCCTTAATAGCCTGACCGTAAACTCCGTAAACTATATTAGCCGAAATGGAAATATCCAGATCACTGATTGTATAGCTCTCCTGACCTTCAGCATATCCGCCACCTGTATAGGACTTGTCATAAGGATTATCCTGAGTGAATATATCATTCTTATCAAGCTTGCGGAATCCAGGGAAAGGATACTTATCCGTATCATATACTGCAGCGCCTCCGGTAAATCCAAGGGCATAGAAATGACCATCATAATCAATTCCGGACGCAGCTCTTCCTGCACCAATAGTACTGTCAAATGAATTTAGATAAGAATTTACTGCCGCTGTAGAATCAACATTATCTTGATCCCAATTCTTAAACTCTGCCCAGGAAATATCTTTCTTCAGAATGAACTTATTGGCAACATTCGGATCAAGCTTATAGTCTGTTTCATATCTCACATTATATAAATGTCTTGCATTCTCAATAGTTATTTCTATAGGATTAGTAGTCTTTTTATAACTTGCAAATGTAGTGCATTCACCCTTAGGTCCGCCGCTTCCAGCTAATGTACTGTGCAGTTCAAAGGTAGCATCATCATCATTGGTAATACGTCCACTCTCTGCCTTAGCACTACTGGTCATATCAATCGAATTCTGAACTGAAACATCCGCAAAGATATAATTAACTTCTCCACCCATTCCAAAACGATAGAAGCTGAAAGTGTTTCTGAATTTCTGCTCAGAATCACTCTCATAATCAACAGGATTTGCAGGATCTGCATCCTTAAAGGAATATGATCTGCTATAAGCCAGTGTCTGTGCCTGCGCATCAGCAGCATCAAGAATGAAATAAATACTCTTGTCATACTTCCAGGCAGGAACTCTGAATTCAACAGCGGTGCTACCCTTCTTTCCTTTATAGGCACCTTTGAACATATCAAATTTGATAGTCATCGGAGACTGGGAGGCTGTTTTAAGATCCGCAGCAAAAGAACCTGTTCCTTCAGGAATATCAGCATAAGAAACTTTAAAAGCCATAACCTTCTTCTTGGTAGTACCATCATAAATACTAAAGATCAGATCATCTGCAGGCTTAAGTTTCTTTTCACCATCATCATGTTTCATATCCACAACTTTCATAACAAGAAAATTAGTATTTTCCATTTCAAGCTGCAGATAATTAGTTCTCTGGCTACGTCCTTTGATCTTTTCAGCCAGCTCATCAACACTGAAATATCCAACCATGTTATCCTTACGATTCTGAAGAACACGGTTCATAACGCTTACGATCTTCTTACCAGCCGGTAAATCTGATGTGGATTCGTTATATACGAAATAATCAGCACTGTCTGAATAGCATACAGAAAATACCTGTCCTGCTTCAGGTGAGAATTCCAGCACTATGGAACCATTCAATGCACCTGTATCAGACATATATGAAGAAACAATATCAAAGAGAATCTTAGTTCCGATCTTGGATCTGATATATTTCTCCTGGTCTTCAGCAGATAATCCTGCCGGAGCTTCAAGAAGTTTTCCATCAAGATAATCCTTGTAGTCACCCTTATTTGCACGGAGGCGAATAATATTGCGGGTCTCTACATCTCTGTTCTGATTCATGTTATTATTCTGAGTCCATAAATCGTCCCAGTTATAAGTAACATCACCACTAACACCCTTCTTATAAGAAATAGTATTGAAAACACTTGAGCTGAGAAGAATGGTGCTGTCATAATTACCATCGATACCGGTCCTTCTGAGTTCTGAAAGAACCTTCCTGTCAAACGCACCACTGGAATCAAGTTCTGATATCTGATTCTGGGCAGCATAAAAGATTTCCTCAGCAACTGCTTCCTCATGGTTAAACTTCGCCCAATCCTGCCATCCAAGACCGGCCGAAATAGTAACACCAAGAAGAATGCTGAGAAGAACAAGCACCACAAGAAGTTCCACAAGAGTGAAACCTGAATTGTTATTCAGTTGTGATCTTAATCTTTTATTCACAATAAGCTTTCTCCATTATTTCTCTTAATAATTTCCGGACCCGTAGACACCTTCTGCCCATTCATCGTATTCTGCCGTATGTGTAACACCATCCATTTCATATGCCCTGTTAAAATATCCTACATATAATCTTGTAGTAACTAATTCATTATTACTATTAGCATATGTAT
>CACZPG010000208.1 GCA_902782965.1 uncultured Lachnospiraceae bacterium | reverse complement strand
CTTTCCGGCAGTTTTATCATACAGAAGCCCAAGAAGCTGAGTGTTGCAGTTGTATCTTGCACTTCCCCACTCAAGCAGACAACTGTATCCTTTATCAGATTTCTTCATATTATCTGCACAAACCTTGAGAGATTCTTTATTTCCGGCCCCATAATAATCTGCAATAGCACTTACATTATCCCAGGAAAGCCAGGAATATATATTATAGCCACCCTGATTTGAATTCTTGACAGACTCAAATTCCTTCTGGTAAGAGGAATCACCTGTAGCTTTATACAGAAGAGCTGCCGCCAGCGCATAATCATCTCCCCAGGACTGAGAATTATACAGATAGCTTCCGGTGCTGGAATCATACAATCCTTCCGTAGCAACTTTCTTATCACTGAAGCCTTTTGCATAGGCAAATAGTTTTTTGGAATACTCAAGAGCTTTCTGATCATTAAAGTTTATATACTGAACTGCAAGCGCTGCTGCAGCTTCACTAACTTCATCCGTTGCAGGATTCTTCTTAGAAGAATAATAAACATGTCTTACATCATTCTGCTTTTCAGGTGCTTCCCATTTCTTATGATCTTCATCTCCATCAGAAACCTGATATACGAAAAAATCTACAGAACCGTCACTCTTAAGTACCGTACATCTTTCGAAGTATTCAGCAAAATGTGTAGTAATAACATTTAAATGTTTATCAGATTTGGTATCTTTAAAAGCTGATTTAAATTCCATATAAGCTATACCAAGCATGGTTGCAGAATAGCCTTGAGGAAGTCCGGCTTTCAGATGATCACCGGCATCATGAAAACCTCCACTTACATCTACCGTCTTTCCATTGATCTGAACTTTAGTATCACCTGTGTGACAATTACCTCTCCATGAGAATGCAGATTTTTTAGAAACCTCTGTTCCACACATGTTTCCATCATAGAAATAAAGAGCTTCCTGAAGAAGTTTAGCATAATTATAGGAAACTGAACCCGCTTCTGATTTAAAGGTGCGGATATTAAGTTCCGATAGAATAATAAGAAGAGCGATCATGATACATACCGTTCTTCTGGAATTTATATTTTTAAAAATGTTAACAGATATCATAGAAAATCACCTCATGCTATTATAATGATACTTTTAACACCCACAGAGAGTATTCTACTACATAAACAGTTATAATACCATAAGATATTTAATATAATAATCAATATTTCAAATAATTCTGAATTATAATTCTATACCGTTGTTTTATTTATATTTTACGGAGAAAACTTTGTTAAGCTTTATTTTTCAAATATTATTTTCTGTTATATAAAACAAAATTCACATAATTGCCTGCCTTGTCATAAATATTTAAATATAATGTACGATTACCAGAAGCTTCAACGGTCACCTGATAATACCCTTTATATTTTCCTTTTTTGACTTTCTTTATATTCGATGATTTAACCTTCTTATATTTACCTCTATCCCTGGAACAGGTCACTTTATCAAAACCGCTTTTCTTATCCTTAACATAGAATACTGCTTTATCCTTATAGGTCCCAAAGTTACTTATACCTTTTACCACAGGAACTTTACTGTCATAATTAAATATGAACTCTGTGGCATTACCATTTATATCAGTAGCTCTTATAGTGTTTTTTCCTTCTTTAAATCTGTTTTTTCCGGACATTATCCAGTAATAATCTGTTTTATCTTTTGATTTTACAGTGCTTTTAGTAAGTTTATTACCATTACAGGTAACCGAGGAAAGCGCTGTATCATCGGATATCTTAATATTTTTAAGTTCATGATAATATTTCTTTTTTGAAAGCCCTTGAATTACGGGAGCCGTTTTATCAGCATCAACTTTTGCTTTAGAAACTGCAGTATAAGCATAAAATGCCCCCTGAGGAGGTACAGCATAGTCAAATGTAACTTTCCTCTTATCTTCACTTAGCACACCATTTGTCTCAGTTATTTCGTCCGAAAGAACAAAAATCAATTTAAGATTGACGGAGTTCTGAACAGACTGAGTACTATCAGTTTTATCACTGGAGTTATCGTTATCCTGAACCTGACTATCTACAGTATCAAGAGGAAGATAAACAAAATCACTGGAAACAACACCGGTAGTATTCTTCTCATTAACCTGTTCTATTGACTGAACATCTGACTGAGTAGATTTATAATACTGTTTACCATCCTCAAGAGTCACAACCTCTAGTCCTGTCCGATCACTATCGGAAGCTGTTTTATCATATTCGTCTTTAGGGATATACATATTAAATGTAACCCTGGCATTAGATCCGTCAGACATGTCATAGATATACTCGGCATTGCAACCGGTTAGAAGTGCTAATAAGAGTATTGAGATTATTAACAGTAATAGTTTCTTCATTTTTACCCCCCTTTATATATTTAAATTACTATGTAGGTGTATAAATACTATTCGGAAGGTACGCACTCGTCTCACAGATTTTATTAAGCAAGCTTATAAAATCTGCTTACGGTGCTCTATCGTCTGCTACGCAGACACCTTCCTCATGCTATTTATACAACCTTGCTACGCAAGGTTTGCACATATACAGTATAAAATCCTTTGCAAGCAAGCTTGCCAGTCTTTTATACTGATATGTGCCACCTACATAGCAGTTACATTATTTTACTATGTTTTTCATCCAGACATTCTTTCTTAACAGAATATATCCCACTATACATTTAATGAAATCTACTGTATGAACCAGTGCAAATATTGTCGCCGGTCCAAGTGAAGTGTATCTGCTCATGATATATGCGGCAGGAACGCTGAATACAAGCATAAATACACTGTCAAACAGGAACGTGACTATAGTCTTCCCGCCGGCTCTGATAGTGAAATATGATGTATGAAGGAATGAATCCTTAGGCATAAATGCCGCCTGAACCATAATGAAATGTGTCGCCACCAGCTTGGCCATATCATTTGTATTATATATTTCAGGATATAACGGTGCTGTAAAGAACATAAATGTGCCGATTATAATTGAAGACAGAATTGCTGTAGTAATAATTTTATTATCATAATCCTTAGCCTTCTTCATATCCCCTGCACCGAGATACTGACCAACTATAATAGCGACAGCATCTCCCATTGCAATAAAGACAATATTGAAAATGTTATTAATTGTAGAAGCTATATTCTGACCCGCAACTACATTAAGCCCTCTTAATGAGTAGGCCTGGCCGAGCATTGCTATTCCAAGAGACCATAACCCCTCATTTATAAGAATAGGCGTTCCTGTAACAAAGAATTTGAATACTTTGTCGCGAGGAACAAGAAGTGTACTGAAAATACCTTTGAAATATGTATGCTTATCTCTATTGCAGAAAGACCATATAACTGCTATCAGAAATTCAACATATCTGGCGATAACAGTTCCCAGCGCGGCACCTGCCACTCCCATTTCGGGAAATCCGAATTTTCCGAAAATCAGAACATAATCAAGAATAAGATTTGTGAGAACCGCAACTCCACCTGCCACCATAGGAACTACAGTCTGCCCGCATTCTCTAAGAGTACTTAAATACATCTGGCTTAAGGCAACAGCCGGAATCATGAACAGAATAATACCAAGATACTGTCTTCCGTAAACGAGCGTAGCCTCAAGATCTCCCCCGTCACTTGCACCGCTGAGATACTTATTAATGAAGAAGTCTCCAAACCACAGGAATACAAGTATCGCTATAACAGAAATAATAAGTCCAAGCCAGAATTTATATCTGAAGGTTTGTCTGATTCCTTCATCATCTTTGTTACCGTAAAACTGAGCGGTATAGATTCCTACACCAGAGAGGCCTCCGAAAACCAGAAGATAAAATATAAATATCAGCTGATTTACAATAGCAACCCCTGAAAGCTGCTCCGTTCCAAGCTGACCCACCATTATATTATCCAGAAGGCTTACGAAATTCATAAGTGCATTCTGAATAATTATAGGAAGCGCTATAGACAGGAGCATTTTATAAAACGCTTTATCTCCTATATATTTTTGTTTTAAATACTTCATTTCTTTAATCTATACATAAGAATTCAATTAAAATCTGCCAGAGTAACAGGCTGAGCCTGTTTTCTTCTGGTAAGTTCAATAAGACCAAGCCCGGTAATATCGACATAATTTACCCGGACTTCATCTTTAGCTAAGCACGCCTTAAGATATTCTATCAGTTCATGGTTTGCGTCCTGATCCTTCATATTAATAAAATCTATGATAATAATTCCGGAAAGATTACGTAATCTCAGAACTGTAGCAATAGTTTCGGCAGCTTCTTTATTTATCTTTAAAAATGTTTTCTCAGAATTTTTACCTCTGATTGCTTTTCCTGTATTAACATCTATTACGGTCATGGCTTCAGTCACATCTACTACAATAGAACCACCTGATTTCAGGTGTACTGTTCTTGCCATTCCTTTTTCAAGTTTTGATTTAAGGTTATAAACAAGTGTCGGATTAGTCATATTATCCGAGAAAAGCTTTATATTTATTTTTCTTTCGGGATCATACCCTCCCGGAAGATCCATATTATTTATTTCTGAACGGATTTCATCAAATACATTTTCTAAATCTGTTATTATTTCGAATTCTTCGTATTTATCCTTTACTAAAATTTCCTTAATATAATTTATATAATCATTTTCATTTCTCTTCACAAGAGTTCTGGTATTTATATGAATAGATTTATCGATAATATCTCTTAGTTTACATAATATCTTATGAGCTTCTTCTCTTATAATATCTTCAGAAACTCCTTTTGCAGCTGTACGAACAATAACACCTGCTTTCAGATCTTTAAAATCACCTAACACACCGGAGATTAATGATTTCAGATTCTCACGTTCATTCACATCAGTAATCTTACTTGAAATACCAACTTCACCGGTTCTGTTAATAATCACATAATCCCCTTTTAGTACTATATCCGAAGATGCTTCCCCTTTCTTTGTCTTTATGGGATCCCTCGAAATCTGTATAAGAATATCATCTCCCGGACATACTTTATTGGAATTACCGTGCCTGGTAAATATCGTTCTTGCTTCATTATCAGCCAGAGGATAATACAGATAATCCCCAGTACCGGCATCAACAAAAGCTGCATTAATGGATTTAACAATATTTACAACCTTGGCCACATAAATATTTCCTATAAGACTTCCATTATGAAGAAGGCAGGCTCTGACAAGTCTGCCTTCCTCCAATAGGAAATATGTTTCTTTGGAATTGTAATTAGTAATGATTAATTCAGCTTTCATAATAATACTATGCACTAAAATATTAATTCTTAAAAGAATGCACAGGTGCAGGAATTCTTCCTGTACGCTCTACAAACTTCGAACAATCATAATTGTTTACAGGCATTACAGGTGCTTCTCCAAGAAGACCGCCGAAAACTGCTCTGTCGCCAACCTTCTTACCGGCAATTGGCATTATACGTACAGCTGTTGTCTTCTGATTGATCATACCTATAGCCATTTCATCAGCTATAATACCTGAAATTGTAGTAGCAGGTGTGTCCCCCGGAATTGCAATCATATCAAGACCAACTGAGCATACGCAGGTCATCGCTTCAAGCTTCTCAATACTAAGGGCACCGGCTTCCACTGCATTGATCATTCCCTGATCTTCGGACACAGGAATGAACGCACCTGAAAGACCACCGACATAAGAGGAGGCCATAATACCACCCTTCTTAACCTGGTCATTCAGAAGTGCAAGTGCAGCTGTAGTACCCGGAGCACCGGCATATTCAAGCCCCATCTCACATAATATATCAGCAACCGAATCACCAATAGCAGGAGTCGGAGCAAGTGAAAGATCAACTATTCCAAATGGAACACCAAGTCTTGCTGAAGCTTCTTTAGCAACCAGCTGTCCTACCCTTGTTATCTTAAATGCAGTTTTCTTAATAGTCTCACACAGAACCTCGAAGCTTTCACCTCTTACCTGTTCAAGGGCAGTCTTAACTACTCCGGGGCCTGAAACACCTACATTTATTATCGTATCTGCTTCAGTTACACCATGAAATGCACCTGCCATAAATGGATTATCATCAGGAGCATTACAGAATACAACGAACTTGGCAGTAGCAAAACTATCTCTGTCTTTAGTAAGTTCTGCCGCCTCCTTAATCTTCTCTCCAATAATTCTGACAGCATCCATATCAATTCCGGTTTTGGTGGAACCACAATTAACAGAAGAACATACAAGTTCCGTTTCTGCCAGAGCTCTTGGAATTGATTCTATCAGAAGTTCGTCTGCCGGAGTCATACCTTTGGAAACAAGCGCAGAATAACCACCCAGGAAGTTTACACCTACAGTATGAGCTGCATTATCAAGTGTCTTGGCTATCTGAACGAAATCATCTACGGATTTACAAACCGAGCCACCTACAAGAGCTATAGGTGTAACAGATATTCTCTTATTCACAATCGGTATACCATACATCGATGTGATTTCTTTTCCAACCTTAACCAGATCTCTGGCCTTGGTAGTTATTTTGTTATATATTTTATCGCAGGTCTCATCAACAGAGCTTCCTACACAATCAAGAAGACTGATACCCATAGTGATTGTACGAACATCAAAGTTCATACGCTGAACCATTTCATTTGTCTCTAATACTTCATCTAATGTTATCATATATCATTTCCTCGAATTTATATTCTATGCATCATCTGGAAGATTTCTTCCTTCTGCGCTTTAATCTGTACACCTATTTCATCCCCAAGACTTGCAAGCTCATCAGCCAGCTCTTCATGCTGTTTAAGAGATGCCGAAGTATCAACAAGCATCATCATATTGAAGTATCCCTGCATTGTTGTCTGAGTAATATCATTTATATTAATATTATTGCTGGCAAGATAATTACACACCTTTGCGATTATTCCAACAGTATCTTTACCAACTACAGTAATTATTGTCTTTTCCATATCATTCTCCTTTAGGTCATATAAATAATAATTATGATGTTTACTTTTGACACTTGTGTTATATTTCAACAACTTTGCCACACTCACTTCGTGAAGCAACAGTCAGTCCGAAATCACGAACATCTTTTGTAAATGGATTATCAGCGAGCATTTGTCTGACAGTCTCATATGCAAGTTTCGGATAATTATTCATTTCAGACAAATGGCCAAGTGCAACATATTTAAGTCTGTCATGGAGAAGCTGTCTGATGAGCTTACCGGAAGCTTCATTACACAAATGGCCTTTATCCCCAAGAATTCTTTTCTTCAAATGAAAAGGATAAGGTCCAACCTCCAGCATTCTGATATCATGATTGGCTTCTATAACCATAGCCTCACTTTCACTAAGAAAGTCAAGCACTCTGTTATCATAAACACCAAGGTCTGTAGCAACTGAAATCTTATGTCCGTTACATTCAAAGCTGTAACAAACGGGATCAGCCGCATCATGAGATATAGAACATGCATTAACTCTTAAATCACCTATCATAAATGAATCTGTATTACGAATAGGTTTAAATAAGTTATAATCAAAAACCCCAAGACTGTTAACTGTCATTGCAGCATCTATAGTACCATATGTAGCGTATATCGGTATCTTATATTTACGTGAAATAACACCGATACTTTTGATATGATCTATATGTTCATGAGTAAGCAGAATTCCATCAACATTTTTCAAAGAAATGTCAATGCTGTTTAATCCATTTTCAATTCTTTTCATGCTGATGCCGGCATCAAGCAGCAAAGTGGTATTATCTGTTCCTATATAATAGGAATTACCGCTGCTTCCGCTTGCGATACTCATTAGCCGCATTATAACACCGCCTTATGGCTCTTATCCTTAGGTCTGTAACCCTTCTCTTCCAGAACCTTCATAATATTATCCTTATGTTCCGGTCCGAAAGCTTCAATAGTTATAATAAGTTCAACAGCTGCATTTCTGTTAAGAGAAACGAACTGATTATGTTCAAGCTCAATTATATTTCCCTGAAGTTCAGCAATCAGCTGAGAAACCTTCATCAATTCACCCGGCTTATCCGGAAGAAGAACAGATACTGTAAATATTCTGCTTCTGGCAACAAGACCATGCTGAACTACAGATGATAAGGTTATTACATCCATATTTCCGCCGGAAATAATAGCAGCTACTTTCTTTCCTTCCGGTTTAAGATGCTTTAATGCCGCAACTGTCAGAAGTCCGGAATTCTCAGCAATCATTTTATGATTCTCAATCATATCAAGAAATGTAACTATAAGTTCACTATCTTCTACTGTAATTATTTCATCTATATATTTCTGGATGTAAGGGAATATCTTCTCTCCCGGAGTCTTAACCGCTGTACCATCAGCTATGGTATTTACATTATCAAGAGTTGTTACCTCTCCTTTTTCCAGAGAAGTCTTCATACAGCTGGCACCGGCAGGTTCAACACCAATAACTTTTATAGAGGGATTAAGCATTTTTGCCAGAGTTGCAACACCGGTTGCAAGTCCACCACCACCAATAGGAACAAGAATTGTATCTATAAATGGCTGTTCCTTAAGGATTTCCATTGCAACGGTACTCTGACCGGTAGCTACATCCAGATCATCAAAGGGATGAATAAAGGTATATCCATTCTCTTCTGCGAGTTTAAGAGCATATGCACAGGACTCATCATAAACATCTCCATAAAGGATTACATCTGCTCCATAGCTCTTGGTTCTGTTTACTTTAATTAATGGAGTAGTTGTAGGCATAACAATTACAGCCTTTACACCATATGCTTTAGCAGCATAGGCTACTCCCTGAGCATGATTACCGGCTGATGCAGTAATAAGGCCTTTCTCTCTGTCTTCTTCAGAAAGCTGACTTATTTTATAATAAGCTCCTCTTATCTTATATGCACCTGTCAGCTGCATATTTTCAGGCTTCAGAAACACTTTATTACCTGTAAGATTACTGAAGTACTCGCTTTCAACCAGACCGGTATTACGTGCTACTTTTGAAACAATTTCATAAGCTTCTTCAAACTTTTCTCTTGTTAACATTGTTTTATCCTCTTTATATATTAAACAGATTTTAATACTTTTAATAGACTTATTCATCGAAGGATGACATTCCGCGGATTGCTTCATCCACAACTATATCCTGATCAGACTTCATATCGAAATCTTCAAATAATGCATTTATATATTCATCAGGATCAAACTTTTGAAGATCATCAATCTTCTCACCTACACCGATATATTTAACAGGAACCTTAAGTTCTGACTGTATGGCTACAGCGATTCCACCCTTGGCAGTACCATCTAACTTAGTGAGAATTATTCCGTTAATCTCAGTTACATTCGAGAACTGTCTTGCCTGTTCAAGAGCATTCTGCCCTGTGGATCCATCGAGAACTATCAAGGTCTCAACATAGCATTCAGGATACTCTCTTGAAATTACTCTACGCATTTTAGCCAACTCATCCATAAGATTCTTCTTATTATGAAGCCTTCCTGCAGTATCAATAAGAGTAAGATTTGTTTTTCTGGCTTTTGCTGCTTTAACCGCATCATATACTACTGCAGAAGGATCAGCGCCTTCACCCTGTGCAATAAGATCAACACCGGCTCTTTCAGTCCAGGTTCTAAGCTGTTCAATAGCTCCTGCCCTGAAAGTATCTGCAGCAGCGACTATAACACTTCTGCCCTGCTTCTTGTACTGAGCTGCAAGCTTACCAATAGAAGTAGTCTTACCCACTCCGTTTACACCGATAATAAGCATAACTGTTTTCGCATCCTCGAAACAGTATGCATTATCAGGAACATTCATCTGGTCTCTTAAGGAATTCATTACAAATTCTTTACACTGTGCAGCATCTTTGATACCGAGTTCTTCAACCTTTTCCTTAAGATCATCAATTACTTTCTCAGTGGTTTCAAAACCCATATCAGCTGAAATAAGCGTTTCTTCAAGTTCATCATAGAAGTCGTCATCTATTTGTGTTGCCGTGCTGAAAACACTGGCTATACTATCACTGGTCTTCTTAAGACCTTCCTTTAATCGTTGAAAAAATCCCATACTTTTCTACCTCCTTTAGAAGTTATCCGGAATATTAATCATCCAGTTTATCTTCAATAAGATTTACCGAAACAAGAGTTGATACACCCTTCTCCTGCATTGTGATACCATACAGACGGTTAGCTGATTCCATGGTACCTTTCCTATGTGTAATAACAACAAACTGAGTATGTTTTGTCAGTTTATCAAGATAATGGGCAAATCTGTTAACGTTGGAATCATCAAGCGCGGCCTCAATCTCGTCAAGAAGACAGAATGGAGATGGCTTAAGACTCTGAATCGCGAAGAGCAGACTGATGGCTGTAAGACTCTTCTCACCACCGGAGAGCTGCATCATGTTCTGAAGCTTCTTTCCCGGCGGCTGAGCATTAATGATAATTCCTGTCTCAAGAATATTCTCTTCATCAACCAGCATAAGACTGGCCTTACCACCACCGAAGAGCTCCTTGAATACCTTATTAAACATTTCCTGAATATCCTTGAATTTCTCAGCAAAGGTTTCCTTCATCGCCTTATCAAGATCGGCAATAATACCACGAAGGTTATTCTCTGCTTCAAGGATATCATCTCTCTGTTCTTTAAGGAATTCGTACCGTTCTGATACTTCTTTATATTCCTCAATGGCATTTACATTTACATCACCCAGAGATTTAATCCTCTGTTTAACAGTTCCCATTTCCTTCTTCAGTGCAGCCGGATCATCATAATCCTCTGTTTTAAGAAGCTCAGCAGAACTGTAAGTGAGCTCATACTCCTCCCACATGTAGTTGGAAGCCTTATCTCTTTCTTCTTCAAGTCTTTCTATAGCAAGTTTAAGAGTATAAGCCGATTTCTCAAGACCATTAATATCCGTAGATAATTTCTCTCGCTTCTCAAAGAAAGCTTTATTCTTCTGATTAATGGAATCCTTCTCTTCAGTAAATTTATCAAGTTCTTCTTTAAGTTTATTAACAGCTTTCTCGTTCTCTGATTTAACCTTATCAAGATCCTTAAGCTCCTGCTCAAGATTCTTGACATTATCAGAATTATTAACAAGTCGATTTCTTGCACGATCTCTCTCTTCTTCGTACTCATCCATTTCAAATCTGACTCTGTTAATATCGTTCTCAGCATGTGATACATTCTGCTTGATACCGGCAAGCTCCAGGTTCATAGCAGTAAGTTTATCTTCTATACTATGCTTCAGATCTCTCTTCTGATTCAATTCAATTTCAAGCTTGGCTATAGCAGACTCTCTATCCTTTATAGCTGTTTCGTGTTGTTTTCCGGTATCGAAGAGATCCTTCTTATTATCATCAATCTGATTAACCTGAGTATCAAGTTCGGAATCTTCTTTCTTGATACTTGCATAGCTGATCTTGATAGCCTCAAGTCTGTCTTCAATATTCTTCAGTTCTATATTTACTGAACTCTGTTCAATGGAAAGCTTCTGTATCTGGTCATTCAGATGATTTCTCTCTTCTTTGAGAGATTCCTTCTTCATTGTTAGACCTGCATCTTCCTCACGAGCTTTCATAAGCTTGGTGCTGGTCTCGCCGATTTCTTTCTGAATATCTTCAAGTTCTCTCTTACGTCCCAGAAGATTACTGGAATTCCTGAAGGCTCCACCAGTCATTGCTCCACCGGGATTAATAAGTTCACCTGTAGGAGTAACAAGTCTCAGTGACTGATTATACTTCTTGGAAATTCTGATAGCATCATCTATATTCTCAACGACAATGCTTCTTCCAAGCAGACTTTCTACCACGCCCTGATATTTCTTATTAGCTTTGACAAGCTGCGAAGCTACTCCGATCACACCCTTTTCTTTCAGGGCATCAGGGTTCGCATTGCCTCTTCCTTTAACACTGGTAATAGGAAGAAATGTAGCTCTTCCGAGTTTATTGGATCTGAGATAGCTGATCATTTCTTTAGCTGTCTCTTCATCTTCAGTTACTATATTCTGAATACTGGCACCAAGTGCAGTCTCAATGGCGGTTTCATATTCTTTGGAAGTTGTAATAATGTCGGCTACTACACCAATAACCTTCTTATTATTCTCCTTCCTTTCCATTACCTTCTTAATGCTCTGACCATAGCCCTCATATCTCTCTGTAAGATTTCGAAGACTCTCATATCTGGATTTAAGACCAATAATGGACTGGTTATATTTCTGAATATCATTCTTTATATTTCCCGAACGTTCAGAAACATTTCTGAGATCATTCTCACATTTTGCAAGCTTGGCCTTAGCCTTATCAAGAGAATCATCTACAGCCGCTTTATCATTTTCAAAGGTATTCTTGCGGGCAAGAACTTCAGACTCCTCGCTCTTATCCTGAAGGAGTTTGGATCTCAGTTCAGTCTTTCTGAGATTGATATTCTCAAGCATGGTATCGTATCTGGCTATCTTCTCCTTCAGATTACCGCCCTCATTAATGAATTCGATAATATCTGATTTAGCACCTTCAATACGACCGGCTATTTCTTCCTCTTCAGCCTCAGCCTTTGCTCTGTCTTTATCCACCTCGGCAGCAGTTTTTTCCTTAGCCTTAAGTTCTTCAGCTACCACCTTACGTTTTTCTTCAAAGTCATTTTTCTGCTGGTTAAGTTCAGTAAGCCTCTTTTCCAGCCTTTCAATCTGTGTATTAATTTCGGCTGTAATGACATTTTCAGAGGAGATTCTCTCATTTATAACCCTGATTTCACCCTCTGCATGCTCACTTTCAAGTTTCTTTTCATTTATTTCGCCTTTGGTTTCATCTATCTTCTCAGATAATTCCTCCAGGACCTTCTCAAGCCTTTCATACTCGACCTTGGTATAATCAAATTCATCTCTCAGTCTTGCAGTATGACTCTCAGTTATTTCAAGTTTATTCTCATTATCATCAATCTTATCCCTGATCCTATCTATTTCAATAAGGAAGGAATTAATATCCAGCGTCTTCTGTCTCTCTTTAAGCTCTAAAAATATTTTGGCTTTTTCAGACTGCTCTCTAAGAGGTTCAACTCTTTCTTCAAGTCCCGAAAGTATATCATTAACACGATTCAGATTTACATGTTCAGCATCCAGCTGTTTCTCTGTAATCTGCTTATTCTTCTTATATTTTACAATACCTGCTGCTTCATCAAAGAGCGCACGGCGGTCATCCGGTTTATCAGAAAGAATCCTTTCAATCTGACCCTGACCGATAATAGAATAGCCTTCTTTTCCTATACCGGTATCAAAGAAAAGAGAGGTTACATCCTTAAGTCTGGTAACATTTCCATTAAGCAGATATTCACTTTCACCGGATCTGTAAACACGTCTGGCAACAGTTACTTCATTATAATCTATTGGGAGACTATGATCGGAATTATCGAGAGTTATAGCCACGTAAGCAGCAGCCTGAGGTTTTCTCTGTTCAGTTCCGGCAAATATTACATCCTCCATTTTGGAGCCTCTGAGCTTTGATGCACTCTGCTCACCAAGCACCCATCTTACGGCATCTGCTACATTACTTTTACCGGATCCATTAGGTCCAACAATAGCTGTAATACCCTCTTCGAATTTAAAATCTATCTTATTTGCAAAAGATTTAAAACCATTAACTTCTATACTTTTTAAATACATTACTCTATACCTAACCTCTTGATTGTCTCATGAGCAGCTACCTGCTCAGCCATTTTCTTGGTAGGTCCTGTTCCTTCCTCATATTCTTCCTTATTAAGTCTTGCAACAACTCTGTATACCCGGTTATGCTCCGGTCCCAGAGTAGATATCAGCCTGTAATCAAGCTTAAGACCTTCTGCCTGGGCATATTCCTGCAGAATAGATTTGGCATCATAAAATGTAGAATTGCTCTCAATATCACTGAGCAGAAGCTTCTTGATATATTTCTCAGCCTCTTCAAGGCCTCCATCAAGATATACAGCTCCTAGAACAGATTCAAAAAGATCACACAGAATAGATGGGCGATTCTTTCCATCATTAATTTCCTCTCCATGACTAAGATATAAATAATCTCCAAAACCAAGCTTCTGTGTAATCTGGGATAAAGTATATTCACAGACAAGACTTGCTCTCAGCTTGGTAAGCTCACCTTCTGTCTTATCAGGATATTCTTCAAATAATTCTTTACTGGTTACATATTCAAGGATAGCATCCCCAAGATACTCATATCTTTCATAGGATACCACCTTTTCAGCCGATTCATTAGCATATGATTTATGTGTAAATGCAGTATCAAGATGGGACTTGTCCTTAAATTGATATCCGAGAATTTCTTCTAACCTGCTATAATCCTTACTCTTCAACATTTTCAAATCCCTTTACAATTCTTTCACTTACATTATTCTCAACAAATGTCACACATTGTTTAATTGCTGAAACAACCTCTCGGTCTTTTGAATTACCATGTATCTTTACAACAAGGCCTTTAAGACCAAGGAGTGGAGCTCCACCCTTGTCAGACGCATCAAACTTCTGAAGGGTTTTCTTCATACTCTTCTTGATAAGAACGGCTCCGACTTTGCTTTTAAAAGATGAAAGAAATGCATTTTTCAGTTCCTTAAGGATCATCTTTGACAGGCCTTCATAAAGCTTGATTATTACATTTCCAACAAAACCATCAGCCACAATAACATCAGCTTTTCCGAAAGGAATAGCTCTTGCCTCAATAGAACCAACGAAGTTGATTCCCTCTTTCTTCTTTAATATATGGTATGCTGTTTTAACCAGCTGGTTACCTTTCTCTTCTTCAAGACCTACATTAGCAACTGCGACACGAGGATTATTAACTCCACAGACTGCTTCCATATAGATAGATCCCATCTCTGCGAATTGTACAAGAACCTCTGGTTTTATATCTACATTTGCTCCACAATCCAGAAGAAGTGATGGCTCACCTGCGGTCGGAAGCAGATGTGCAAGAGGCGTTCTCTTAACTCCCTTAGCTCTGCCCACCACAAACTGTCCACCGGCAAGGATTGCTCCTGTACTTCCGGCAGAAATAATAGCATCTGCTTTTCCTTCTTTAACAAGATTCAGACCTACTACAAGGGAAGAATCCTTCTTCTCCCTTACAGCCTTTACAGGTGGTTCATTAAGACCAATCTCTTCAGTACAATCTATTACTTCAATTCTATTACTGTCATATTCATATTCAGATAAAAGACTGTTAATTTCATCTTTATGTCCTGTCAGATACAGTTTAATATTATTATTTTGAATAAGTCCTTCTACTGCACCTTTGACACATACCGAAGCACCATTATCTCCACCAATTGTATCTATTACAATATTAATCATAATAATATCCTTTCTCCCGGATAGATTTATCAAAATAGATTCCGAAAATAATACAATACTTTACCAGAGCATTAACCCATTTATTTTAGATTATTTAAGGTATATTTGCAAGAACAAAAACATAACAAAGTTTATAAATATAATGAGATAATGAGAGTAATAATGCAGTAAAAAGAGCAGGTCTACAAGACCTGCTCAGATAATCTAATCTTCTATGTAATTAATCAACAGCTATAATTTCCTTCTGACCGTATGAGCCACAGTTCTTACATACTCTGTGAGGCATCATAAGCTCGCCACACTTGCTGCACTTAACAAGATTTGGAGCAGTCATTTTCCAATTAGCTCTTCTTTTATTACGTCTAGCTTTAGATATTTTTCCTTTTGGACAGATTGACATCGAATCACACCTCCCTCATCTGAACTTGGTACAAAACCACACTTGCCCTATTATACTTATGTGAAAGGTGGTTGTCAACAAGATTTTTATAAAATATTATGTTTTCTGTATAAAATATTTGAATGATTCAAAACAGTAATAATATTATCCAAGTAATTCTACTGTTTCTCTTGCAATTGCAAGCTCTTCATTTGTTGGAATAACTACTACTTTAACCTTGGAATCATCAGTAGAAATAACTGCTTCTGAACCATGAGTCTTATCATTTACTTCATCGTTAACAGTAATTCCCAGATAACCAAAGTTCTCAAGTATAGCTTTTCTGATAGAATTATCATTCTCGCCTATACCTGCTGTAAAAGCAATAAGATCAACTCCGTTCATAGATGCAACATAGCTTCCGATAAGCTTAACTGCACTGTGAACGAATGCGTTAAATGCGATAATAGATTTCTTATCTCCGGCTTTTACGCCTGCTCCGATATCACGGGCATCACCGGATTTCTCTGAAAGACCGAACATACCAGACTGTTTGTTAAGGATATTCAGAACCTCATCTACACTCTTGTCTTCCTTGTCAGCAATATACTGAACAATCGCAGGATCTATGCTACCGCTTCTTGTAGCCATTACAAGACCTTCAAGTGGAGTGAGTCCCATTGAAGTATCAACAGACTTACCACCCTGAACAGCTGTGATACTGGAACCACCACCAAGATGACAAACTATAACCTTTGTATCTTCAGGAGCCTTATCTATGAATTTAAGAGCTTCCTTACTTACATAACTATGACTTGTTCCATGGAAACCATAACGTCTGATCTTATACTGCTCATAATATTTATATGGAATACCATACATATAAGCTTTCTCAGGCATTGTCTGATGAAAAGCAGTATCAAATGTAACACACTGTGGAACATTTGGCATAAGCTTCTGACATGCTCTGATTCCAAGAAGATTAGCCGGATTATGAAGAGGTGCAAGATCTGAGCACTGCTCTATCTTAGCCAGAACATCATCATCAACTATTACAGATGAACTGAAGAACTCTCCTCCATGAACAACTCTGTGTCCAACTGCACCGATTTCTTCAAGGGAACTGATTGCTCCATCCTCAGGATCGATAAGTACATCTATAACAGCTTTTAAAGCAACTCCATGATCAGGGAAATCAATGGATTTCTCCTTTTTCTCACCTTTGGAGATAACATCATACTTCAATAATCCGCCTTCAGCACCGATTCTTTCGCAAAGACCTTTTGCCTTTACCTCTTCAGATACCGAATCGATAAGCTGATACTTAAGTGTTGTTGATCCTGCATTAATTACAAGTACGTTCATTTTTTATTCTTCCTCTCTTCCATCAATTGTTATTCTACCTCGACCATGCTCTTTACTGTAGTACAGAGCCTGATCAGACTTGTCAACCACCTCACCTATTTCATTACAGGTTTCCGGATAGGATGCAAGTCCCATACTTACATTTACTTGTATCTTAAGATCCTCGAATTCCACGACTGTATCAATTATTTCTTTATGCATTTCATCAAGGATATTGTAAGCCTCATCTACTCCGATTCCTTTCAGAATAAGAAGGAATTCTTCACCTCCGAATCTGACTGCTTTACCGTTATATTTCTTGGCATACTTTGCGTCTACAGAAGCAACCATCTTGATTACCTCATCACCGGCCAGATGTCCGTAGGTATCATTTACACTCTTAAAATGATCTATATCCATCATTGCAACTGTAAGTTTCTCTCCCGTTGCAAGTACTTCATCCATAAGTTCAGGATAGAACTGATTATAATAGATACGATTGAAGATTTTGGTAAGTCCATCCTTCTTAGCCATTTCCTCAGTTTTGAGATAAAGTCTGTCTGAAATAAGTGCTGAGGTGAAATCCATAACCGAAGACTCATAGAACGAATATCCATTCTGGAAAAACTCGTATTTACTGGAGCTTACTACCATTACTCCATATACATTTTCATTCTCATAGGCAGGAAATGCAACTGCATTGCAAATATTTCCACCGGAAAGGAATGGATATTTAAAATCATAATTCTCACAGAGAATAAGAGGTTCGGTACTGTTTCTATTAACAATAAGATTATAAATATTCAGTATATCCTGTTTAATTATGTTAGCCGAAACTTCATTGACCGAAATAACATCTATAAGCGGATCATCATTCATATAAATGTCTTTATCAATATAGAATCCTACTGCTCCGGCTTTCTTGATATTCATAATATTCTCAATCATGATGTGTACATTCTTCGGCACATCAAAGCTGGCAGAGAAATATTTCATAACTTCTATAAGGGATCTTGATTCAGTATTGGAATTCTCAAGATCAGAATTTGCTTTAGTAAGATTGATCTTCTGATAATTGATTTCGCTGTTAACCTTCTCAACCTTCTCTCTGAATTCAACAAGCTTCTCATTCTCAGCCATAAGATCGGTATTCTTGAAATAAAGCTTATTATAATTATCATCCATGTCCTTTACAGTAGCAAAATACACTTCATAGATGACATACAGAAGCAGAAGCACTATTACTGACGCAACAACAAAAACAATAAACCAGGCACCCTCTACATCATGTCTGTATTGAAGGAAAAACAGAATGAATGATGCTACACCCATTGTTCCAACCAGTCTGAACTCATTGGAAAACGAATTGAAAATATCACTGAAAATAATATCCTGAAGAACAAGATACATACATTCAAAGAAAATACAAACAAGAAAAACGCCGGGAATTTCAGCAAAAACACTACCAAGTGAAAGCATAAGTATGAAGAGAACAGTCCTTATTCTCATTATCAGAGTCGGAACCTTGCCATTGTTCAGTTCTATCTTCTTGATACTGTTACTGAAAATAATTTCATCAATAATAAGCATTAAAAGACCGGTTGCGACATAATAAAACAAAGTAAAATTACTCTTAGTCAATCCCGATCCTCTAACAAAAAGCGCTAAAAAAATGAGAAGCGCAAACATTATTCTGTTGTATCTTACAAACTTCTTAAATAAACCGATTTTTAGATCTGTAGTCATAATAAACCCCCGATAAATCAGACAATTTATTATAACATATTATGATGCCAAGGTCAAAAAATATATAAATATGGTTACAGTCATAATTACATATATGTGAAACAATCAGATAAGCTTATATATCTATAATTTAAACAGACATTCATCTAAATCAAATTCAAATCACTATAGATTATTATCTTCAAATCCTCAACATTACCTGAATTATCAATAACCAGATCACAATTATTGATATAGTATTCTTCCTCCGGCTGATTATTCATATATTGAACAGCTCTGTCTTCAGTGAAACCTCTGTATTTTATAAGTCTTTCTATCCTGACAGCTCTGTCAGCCCTTACATACCAGATCTGGTCACATATTTCTCTGTAACCATCCTGTATAAGCAGCGCCGCTTCAATCGCATAATAATCATACTTATTACTCTTATCTTCTATATCATTCCTGATATAATCCTTAACCCTCGGATGAACGATACTATTAAGAAGCTTAAGGTTTCCTTCATCCTGCATTACCATACTTCCCAATATTTTACGGTCAATATTTCCATCTTCTGCAAGTATCTCAGAACCGAAAGCCTGTACAACAAGCTTATAAACTTCCTCACCCGGCTGAAACATACTATGAGCTAGTTTATCCGCCTCAATAGTATATACACCCTCAATATCCTTAAGAATATTCAATACCGCTGATTTACCTGAACCGATACCACCTGTAATACCTATTATTTTCATTTATAATCTTCCTTATTTAGCATCATACAGTGAATTTCCGGTATGTACATCTACAAACAAAGGCACTGCAAGTTCAGCTGCGCTTACCATGGCATCCTCAAGCAGCTGCTTAACCTCATCCACTTCTTCTTCCAGGGTTTCGATCAGAAGTTCATCATGAATCTGGAGTATAAGTCTGGACTTTAGGCCACGTTTCTTCAATTCTCTGAACACTGAAACCATGGCAATTTTTATTATATCTGCTGCCGTACCCTGAATTGGAGAATTCATGGCTACTCTTTCGCCGAAAGCTCTCTGCATAAAATTAGAGCTTTTTAATTCAGGTATAGGTCTGATTCTTCCGTATAGAGTTTTAACATAGCCTTCAGTCTTGGCCTCATTAACCTTTTCATCCAGATATTCTTTGACCTTACTGTAAGTCTCAAAATATTTCTCTATATATTCCTTAGCCTCTTTTCTGGATATACCCAGATCTTCTCCAAGACCAAAGGAACTGATTCCATAAATTATACCGAAATTAACCGCCTTAGCTTTCCTTCTAAGATCCGGAGTAACATCCTCGAGGTTAACTCCGAAAACCTGTGACGCCGTGATAGCATGTATATCCTTTGCCTGATTAAAGGCTTCTATCAGAGTTTCATCTCCTGATATTGCAGCCATAACTCTGAGTTCTATCTGCGAATAATCAGCATCAACAAATACATATCCATCTTCCGGTATAAAAGCTTTCCTGATTTCTCTTCCCTCAGACGATCTTGCAGGAATATTCTGAAGATTTGGTTCCGTGCTGCTGATTCTTCCCGTGGCTGTAACTGTCTGATTAAATGTACTATGTATTCTTCCATCGCTTCTGATAGTCGAAAGAAGTCCATCAACATAGGTTGATTTAAGCTTAGTCAGTTTTCTGTATTCAAGAATCTTAGGAATTATCTCATGCTGATCCTTTATCTTTTCAAGAACGTCTGCACCGGTAGAGTATCCGCTTTTGGTCTTTTTACCCGAGGTTAATCCAAGTTTTTCAAAAAGAATAACACCCAATTGTTTGGTGGAATTTATATTGAAATCTTCACCGGCCAGATTTATTATTTCAGATGAAAGCTGATTAATTCTGTCATCAACCTTCTCACCATAGTTTCTTAAAATATCTCCATCTGTTTTTATTCCGTATTTTTCCATAGACGCCAGAACAAACATCGATGGATATTCAACATCTTTATATAATGATTCCTCTCCCTTGTCAGAAAGCATAGACGACAGAATCGGATAAACAGCAAATGCAGTATAAGCATTATAAGCCAGATATTTTCTGACATCCTCATCATCAAAAGAAAAAATAGTGAGTTCTTTCTTTCCAATAAGCTTATTTCTGTCATCCATATCAGTGCCAAGGTATTTAACAGCCAGATAATCATAATCCTGTACGGATTTGAGTGGATCAATAAGATAAGCTGCAATGGAAACATCAAACATATTATCGTCTTCGGTGATACCAAGAAGACTGATATAATCCTTTATATTCATCATTGAAATGATGACACTATCAGGAATTCTGCTTCTTAATTCAGAAATAGAAGGTTCTCTTGAAATATATATATCACAGTCTATAGCTACAGCTCCACCGACCATCTGTCCATCAACCACAAAAGGAAAGAAGCCAATATAGTCACACGCCTTATCAATTATGATATTGATAATATCATCAAGCGAAGAATCTGAAATATTCAAGCGATAATCGATTAATTCAGGAGAATCTATATCTGAACCTGTCGCATTATCATCAGTAATAATATGACCGGAGTCCTTATCTTCTTTTGCCCCTTTATCAGTCATCTTACCGTCAAATCTCTTAAGAAGACTTTTCAGGTCAAGCACCTTAAGCCTTCTATAAACCTCTTCACCATAGATAAGATTTCTGTCTGAACTTGTATCATCAGCATTTATATCCATATCAACATCAAGTTTGATGGTTGCCAGTTCTCTGGAAAAAATCGCCATTTCTCTGAAACGGTCAAGATTCTCTCTTGCTTTATTAGGCTTAACATTATCTATATCTTCAAGAGCCGCTTCTATAGTATGATATTTCTGAATGATCTGTGATGCAGTTTTGGGACCAATCCCCTGAACTCCCGGAATATTATCTGAAGTGTCACCCATCAGACCTTTCATATCAATGAACTCTGTTGGAGTAACCCCATATTCAGAAATTACATCGTCTGCATAATAATTCTCAACAGTAGTCTTTCCACCCTTTGTTTTCGGAATTCTTACAAGCACGGTGTCAGTAGCAAGCTGAAGCAGATCCCTGTCTCCTGAAAGTATTGTCACTTCATAACCACTGTTTATGCCCTGTCTTGACATTGTACCTATAAGATCATCCGCCTCAAACCCTGCCATTTCCATACAGGTTATTCCCATCAGCGACAGAATCTCCTTAATCAACGGAAACTGTTCTCTAAGTTCAGGATCCATACCATGTCTGGTTCCTTTATAATCCTCATACATCTTATGTCTGAAAGTAGGCGCATGTACATCAAACGCAACTGCTATATGAGTAGGCTTCTCTTCTTCATAAACCTTATAAAATATATTTAAGAAACCAAGTATAGCATTAGTATGAGAACCATCAGGAGCTGTAAGTGTATTGGGAAGCGCAAAATACCCTCTGTTCATAATACTGTTTCCATCAATCAGAAGCATCTTGGACATTTAATAAACCCTCCCCAACATTAAGTACTCCATTCAAATCTTCTTCCATACGGATATATCCATGAATCCTGTCAAAAGAAGAAACTCTGGTCTCATCTTCTATCTCATTACCATGGTAAACTATATCATAATCACTGATAAGCAGTTTATCATGTAGCGTATTACTGAAATAATATTGTCCCTGACTGGACTCCTTCGTAAACTGTTCAAACCTGTAAATCTTAGTGAGAACTCCGGCATAAATAAATGCCCCTATCAAAAGGAATGCAGTGAGAAACAAAGAAAAAGCCGAGAATCTGACTCTTCGTTTGGTTTTGGCTTTGCTGCTCATTCGTTTAAGATCCCGTTCAAGATCTTTGCTGAAATCAGTTGAAAGATTCATGTTATTATCCAACTGTCTCATACCAACCATAAGAGTATAATAAATCTCAAGCTCTTCATGACATTTCTTGCAATTATTCATATGAATAACAAAGGCACTCTGTTTATTAGCAGGTACTTTACCATCTATGAAAGGCATAATATATGATTGTGCTTCCAGATGTTCCATCGAAATAGCGTCTCCTTACAATTCCGTTAAGCTATAATATCCAATATCATACAGAAATGTTTTT